>NZ_CATJGZ010000078.1:0-1034 GCF_949740115.1 Bacteroides sp. 41_26 | reverse complement strand
TTTGAAAGGTGAAGTTATTGCAGTAGGCAACGGAACAAAAGACGAAGAAATGGTGTTGAAGGTTGGTGACACAGTGCTGTATGGCAAGTATGCCGGTACTGAACTGGAAGTTGAAGGAACCAAGTACCTCATCATGCGTCAAAGCGATGTGCTCGCTGTTTTAGGTTAATTTGTAAATTGTAAATCGTTAAAATGTAAATATAGTTATGGCAAAAGAAATATTATTCAATATCGATGCCCGCGACCAATTGAAGAAAGGTATCGACACACTGGCAAATGCAGTAAAAGTAACCCTCGGCCCTAAAGGTCGTAACGTTATCATCGAAAAGAAATTCGGTGCTCCCCACATCACGAAAGATGGTGTAACGGTAGCTAAAGAAGTAGAGTTGGCAGACGCATATCAGAATACCGGCGCACAGCTGGTAAAGGAAGTTGCTTCCAAGACCGGTGATGATGCAGGTGATGGTACTACAACCGCTACTGTTTTGGCTCAGGCCATCGTAGCCGAAGGCTTGAAGAACGTGACTGCCGGTGCCAGCCCGATGGATATCAAACGCGGTATCGACAAGGCTGTTGCCAAAGTGGTTGATTCTATCAAAGGACAGGCAGAGAAAGTGGGTGACAACTATGACAAGATTGAACAAGTTGCTTCTGTTTCTGCCAACAATGACCCCGTTATCGGTAAGCTGATTGCAGACGCTATGCGCAAAGTTTCCAAAGACGGTGTCATCACTATTGAAGAGGCCAAGGGTACTGATACTACTATCGGTGTGGTTGAAGGTATGCAGTTCGATCGTGGCTACCTCTCTGCTTACTTCGTTACCAACACGGAGAAGATGGAGTGCGAAATGGAGAAACCGTACATCTTGATTTATGATAAGAAGATTTCCAACTTGAAAGATTTCCTGCCCATTCTTGAACCGGCAGTACAGACTGGTCGTCCTTTGCTGGTTATTGCAGAAGATGTGGATAGCGAAGCGCTGACAACTTTGGTTGTAAACCGTCTGCGTTCTCAGTTGAAGATTTGTGCAGTG
>NZ_CATJGZ010000077.1:0-9614 GCF_949740115.1 Bacteroides sp. 41_26 | reverse complement strand
ATATCCTTTATAAGCTTTGAAGTCGTACAATATAGCATTTTGGATTTCCCTGTTTCCCCGATCATTCACCCCATCTTTATCCGATGCATTCATCTTCTCGAAAATATATCCCCCCACTGCGTAATCTCCACCATCTGTAGCTCCGGCGGCAAAATTATGTTTACTACAATATCCACGCCAATTCTCAGCCGGATTCAGCTTTTCCATTCCTTCACGGGCCGTCACTCCGGGATATCCTGTCACATCCCAACCACCCATAATTCTAAAATACTCATCACCGGAACGTTGGAATAACGTCAGTCCGTCTGTTGTATAGAAGTTATAACAATCAGCAAAAGAAGGAGCACTCTCCAAACCGTCACAACGAATAGAAGCCATATTTACCATGATATGGTAATCCGGTGTTTTTTTTATCAAATCGTCATTATTAAAGAACCATCTTGTACCTTGATACATACCGGAACAATAATTTCCCATCCTGATATCATTCCGGTCCACCTCCTGTTTCAACTGTAACAATTCCTGTTGTTCTTCAGGAGAAAACGAGTCTTTCCAATTCATCACGACATTATTCAGCAGTCCAGCATAAGGTATAGCCCTCCTCTTCGGATCATAAACCGCTGAATATCGATCTAAGCATGGCAAACGATATCCTTTATAATAGTACCAGTTACCTCCCCGGAAAAAGTTCATTAGTGCAGCCGTATTCTCCGGTTTTAACTTCTTCTCCCATGGCGTTCCTTTCAAGGTATTCAAAATATTCAATGCAGAGCCTGTCCCGTCAATAGGATATCCCCAAATAAGGCACTGATTACCATGCCCCCATCCTGCACCGTCAGCAGTAAACCCTTCTCTCCAAAATGCTTCATAATAAGTGTTCTGTGAAGTAACGCTGATAGCACCTAAACAAACCTCGGCCACTACGTCAACCATCGGTATAGAACTAAACATAGCTGCTACCGGCAAGAGTGCACGGTATCCCAGGCCATTACCTCCAACCCACCATACATGGTTACGAAAGCGCTCTGCTGACACTACATTCTTATCCGTCTCATCTTTTCTATAAGGCTGTGTCCAAGCTTGCAGGCCTACAGTTTTTAACATTTCACAAGCTTCAGTCACCAAGCGTCCTGCTTTTCCTGCTTCCGCTTTGTCCATTTCATTAAGATAACAAAAATAAATATTGACAGCCATAGTAGGAGTGCCAAAACAAGAATCAAGAAAACGGGTGGTTTCATTAGGTCGTCCTGCCTCCAAAGCGGTATAATGAATGATTGATTTCCATACCTTATCCGAGGCAGCCACTTCAGCGGATAATTCTCCTCTACGATAAGCATCACCGATTATCCAAAGGCGGCTCAAAGCTGTACCTACTACATCGGCAGCAATATTCTGCACCTCTCTTAAAGGTCTTTGGGTCTCACTTTTCTGCTGATATTCCTGTTCCTTTTTCTTTAAATCTCCAAAAAATCCATTCGTATCAATCATATCCAAACACTGTTCAGCAGTAAGAGACTTCCCCAATTGGTGATAACGGTAAGGGTGCGTTGCAAAACCAACACGAAGTTTTTTCATTGCTTCTTTCTTTTCTTTATCACTTACTCTCAAGCCTTCATTATAGTAACGACGGCAATTATCAATAGCACTTTGCTTTTCTGCTTTTTGTCCATAGCCTGTCAAGCTAATTACCAAAAACGATAAAATCAAAAATCCCTTTTTCATTTCCGTATCTTTGCTAATATTTCTGTTTTTACTAAAAAATATCAAAGTTAAATAATAAAATTGGTTAATATTTATCCCAAAATTTAGATTGACAATTTGACACAATACACCAATATGCTGCATGGTAAGTAATATACCGGTATATTGGTGTATCGGTACTTAAGTAAACAATATACGTTTATTGTTTTACCAGATTAGATAACTATGAGGAGCAAACTTATTCAATTTTATTTTAAACGTACCTTGTTTTATTGGAATAGGCATTCCTTCAGGCACCCCTCTCAAATTGACAGGTTGCGCTATTCCATCAACAAAAGTCGGCAAAGTTACTTCACATCCTCCTGAGTTACCTGCATTTTCCCAAAGGCGGAGTAATTTTCCGTTACCATCTGGATTCTTGCCATATGCAGTTACTAACACTCCTTTTTGAGAAACCTTTATTCCTTCTCTACTTGTAGGTAACTTTCCACCAGGAGTAGTAGCAATTCCTATTTGTAGCGGTAAGCGAGCCTCCCACGCTGGAGTAATTAAGCCGGATTCATCGTTATCCTGTTCATAATTTACCCAAATACGAACCTCCGAAGTCAGATTTCCACTCCAAAAAGAAGTGAAATTGGTATTCCAACGATTATTAAACAGGTTTAAGTAAATATGAGATTGGGGATTCTCATATTTGGGAGAAAAGTGCATGAAATTCAAATTCCCCATTACAAAGGCCGGTGCGTCCAACGGACAAATGCCGACTGAATAATCCGTATCTTTTATCATAATCCCGGAATTCGACCAAATGTAATTAAATTGACTACCTTCAATCAAGTCTTTTGTAGGATCAATGACAGACCCGACCCGTCCGATACGATATTCCGGATTATCCATTTTGAAAGGCAAAGACAACCATCCGGCTTCAGCTTCTTCTGTTGCAGGTTTATTCACCACATTTAGTTTTAAATCAATATACGGAAGATTTTCATACAACGTAACTACCAGACCGGCCGTATGCTGTCCTTCACCAAGGGATAAAGAAGGAATTAACATACCTTTAATGAATGATTTGTGGTTTTCCACATAGAATTCCATCTGTCGTGGAGATTTGTGACATGCTTTTGCCTGTTTGTCCAAATACGAGCTTTTACCGGTAATCGAATAATGCGATTTTTTATAACCATCAAAAATATACTCTTTCAGATATTGTAAAGACTGTTTCTGATCATATCGTTCATATATATATGAGCCGAATTTATTAGTTGATTCAGTATCGATCAGTTCCCTACGATTAATTTTGTCCCATACACTTTTAATACACCCTTCGCGAACATCAAAAGTAATCTTATACCACTTATTTTCAATATAGTTATCCCGTTCATTACCTTTCAGTGTACTGTGTGTCTTTTCGGTAGTTCTATCTGTCAGGACATAGGTTTTGTAACCATTGGCGGGAATATCTTCTGCAAAAAATGTACCCAAGCGGTTTGACGTATTTCCATACACTTTCAATTCGTATATTTTATTTGTACCAACTTCTTTTATATACTCCGCCCGAATGGATCCTTGAGTTGGCATTGCAAAATTGACCATACCACTTCTTCGCCATGGTAGAGGATTGTAAACCACGAAGCGAAGACCGTCTTGTGCCACATTGTCAGCCAAAGTATATAATTCCCGTTCCAGTTCAGGGCGTAGAACTTGTTCTGCATGATTGATGTAATTAGCATGTTCCCTCCACGATTCCTCCATATGTGCATAAGTGGGACTTAAACCGGATAAATACATTTTATTCCACTCTTTTCCAATCATACCCGGTACGAAATGCTGATTTGCCAATCCCCATGTATGTTCTCCGAACATCAAGCTTTGGTCATAAACATAAGCTAACTCTTCATCTATTTCATAGGACATAATTCCCCATTCTTTTACTTGAGTATGCAATGTTTCTAATGCCGGAATGAGAGGGCGGACACGACGGGCTATACGAGTTGCATTGGGACTGGACATAACTCCATGTACCCAACTATCAGATATATCTCCTCTAATTATTGGAAGAGTTGGATTTTCTGTAAAGATGGCTTCTGCAAAATCCGCCATTTTCCCAATATGGATTTTGGCCTTCGGATATTTTTCTTTGATATGTTTGATAGTTTGTTCCACTTTTTCAGCAGTCGGTGGACCAGCATTATCCCCTGCATGTACAAATGTTAACCAAGATTTATGTTTCCAACCTTCCGGTGGGAACATTCCTCCTCCATATCCTTTTGAAAACATAGTCAGCACTCGCGAACCATCCGGTCCTTCCCACCAAAAAAGTGTCGGAACATTTATTTCCTGATTTGTTGGATTAGCTCCCATGTGAAAGAATTTGATACCTGCATGATGCAAAATAGTTGGTAAAATCCATGTATGCCCCGGCACATCAGTCATTTTTGCGTCTATTGGAAGTGCCAACCCATACTGCCTTGCCAACATTGATGAATATCCCAGTCCACGAACCAAGTCTTCAACCTCTAAAGTTTCAGTATGGGTTGTATAAGGTAGTGCATGTGTTACCAAATTACCATTTTTCAAAGCTTTTTCAATACGCAATCTACGCTCAGGAGTTTGTTTATCCCAAAGCATTTGTTTTAATGGCCATCCGGGAATTGTCCACACAAACTGCTCGTCTTTCATTTTATGGGTATTCCTGTCTATTACATCCATTGCCTTGTCGATCATGAATGTACGGTACTCATTAATTACATCACGTGCTAAAGCCGAGTATCCTATGTCAAAATGACTCTTGAACACTAAATAAAAGTCCATTTCCTGTGTTGATACTTGTTCAACATCGTCATTTTCATGTTTCTTGTAATTGTCTGCCTGTGCATTTATATGTCCAGTATAGACACAAAAATAAGTTAATAAAAACACAAACCATTTTATTTTTCTCATAATATACAATAAATTAAGCAATACACATACATTTATATTAACAAGAATTCTAAAATTTACTCTTCAGACTTCAATGTAATGTAAAGCGGTAATCCGTCTTTCAATATTAAGACTAATTCGGTATTATTCCCTACCTTTGAACAAGATGAAACACCCTTCGGAAACGATCCGGTTAACTTCCATCCCCCCCTCAAAATCAAAGTAGAAACCGTGGGAGCAGAATGCCACTTCTTACCGTCTTCCGTCATTTCAGGCCTCAAATCCGGACTACACACGGCAAGCTTTAAAATCTCATTTTCTGGTTCTGCCCTCTCCATCAGTAAAAGTGGAGAATCTACCGAACACAGCATGCCTTCCTGCAAAAATTTTGCAGGAGCAAATAACGCATAGGCCAACGTATTAGAAGCGATATGCTTTAACACATGCAGCGAATCCTGATGTTGCCTTACGTCAAAAGCACCATTTTCTTTACAAAACAATTGCCTGGCATAGGTTGACATTCTCTTTGGAGTCGCTGTAGGAACAACGGCAAAACAATACTTTTTACGTATCGGCTTTATACCATGATTAAAATATGCTTTAGTTGCACAAAGAGTACCAAAAGACGAATCCGTAATACCTTCCGGACCAGGTGTATACTGATCTTTATAAGAAACCTGCAAAGGATCATTTCCGGAAGGAATGATATATCCTGTGCTACAAGGAGTTATCAGCCAGTTATTCTTATCATTATACAAAATCAAGCTTTCTCCCTTCTTCAATTTTTTTCCATTTACAACGGGAGTTTTATTTTCTTTATAGTCTATTGCCTGAAACAGATTTGTAGCAGTAATCCAGTCATCAGAATAATTTCCGTATGAACCGATCCCACTCCCCATACTTACCAATATACCATCAAAAGCAAAAACCGATTTACAGAACGACAAATTGGTAGGCTCAAACCGTCTTCCTCCCCAATAATCACCCTGGTCGAATGAAGCGGCAAATATACCGCAGTCTCCCCACGACAAAGCACCGGAAAAATTGGTCGTTTTAGCCCACTGGTCAAAACGGGATGTATTGTCCTTATTGGGAAGCATCTCATTCCAATTGGTATAATGTACCGTTGTCGCCCCAGGAATAACGTTCCAGTCCCAACCACCTCGTTCTCCACTGAACCGTTCCCATCCATCCGGATATCCCGACTTTTTCAAAGATCCGTCGTACATAATTTCCAAGGTACCATGACTTTGATAACGACCAAAACGATTCGTACCACTATACAATTCACCCCCCCAAAAGCGGGTCGTCGGACACCTCATAGTAGCGACCCAGTTATCATAACGATAAACAGCTGCCGGGCTGTAATTAAATTGATAAAATCCATCCAATTTATGAGGACGAATTCCTTTATAATAATTCGTTTCAAAAAAAGCATTGTAATAAGCTGCCAAATCTTCATCTATCTCTTTTCCTTCCAAATCTCCTCCGATCTCTATCAAATTACGGAACAGTTCAGCACCAAAATCAACTTTCAAGCCCGCAAACGGATGACGACCTGCCATACTATTAGCAAAGTAATGTGCATCACCGGACGTTGGTAAAGTAGCCATCAAATACTCACTGACTACAGCCTTTTTCATCCTCCGATAAGCATCAACCTGAATCTTAAAAGACGTTCCTCTTAATCGGTACATGTATTCCACCCAAGTTTTATAAGCATACATATAACCATTATAATGTGTTCTATGATGAAAACCAGTCCCATCAACTTTGAGCCCATCCCGATCACCGCATGTGTATTGCGTACAGGCCGACAAATAATCCGAGAAAGCCTTCATGTCTCTGACAGCCAGATTTTCATCAGGCTGATACAATGCACAAAAAAACAAATGTGGCAACATATTATACATATAATCCGTATTCACATTCTGCCTAATTATAGCCTCATCTTGATGCAGACGATCAAATTCCACTACTTGTTTAATTACTTCAATCAACCGACTTTTCTGTTCGTCACTGCAAGCCGGCAAAGCTGCCAACAAATGAAAAGGAATTTGTCTCACCATTCCATAGTCGCTATATACCAATTTGGGAATACGGGTAATAACACCATTTTCCAAAATAGCATCCATATATTCATTAAAATGAGCTCCTTCGGGATGTTTTAAGATAGCGGCAGAAGCCCAGGCATGTACATACTTCGAAAAAAGGATAGCCTCTTTCTTATCCAATACTTCCGTCGCACGAACCTTAATCAGTCCAACCATACGTTCAGAGTCCTTCCAATCCAAATCTGTTACTTCGTTGCAAACCAATGGAAACTGTTTCCTCAATCGATATAAATCCCGTTTTCCCTCCGGTACATTTTCCAAAGAAGATGTAAAAGAAAAAACTGTGGAAACAGACAAAAAACAAAAACAAAGTAAAAGAAAACATCCATTTATCTGTATACGTTTCATAAATCTATTTATTTAATAATCAATTATCTACTTTCAAAGTCTATCAATACGATCTCTCCGGGATTCAATTCAATAGAAACAGTTTCTCCATAACAATATAACTCTTTCATATTTTTTTCTTTAAGTTGGCTTATAGGTGAAGAGACACGAAAAGCTGTCGAGTTATCCGGATTCAGCCCAAGGACACGATCCAATGTAAATGTATACTTCTGTGCTTTGTCCGATGGATTGTGTATTGAGATATACCCCATTTCGTCACTCCATCCGCTATATCCGTATATTTCTTTATATTTTGGAGAACCTCCGTGCATCTTTACATGTTGGAATGTTGGAAAGAACTTATGACTCCATTTCAATCCTTCCGCCAATACATCCCAATCACTTGACGACAATTGATGCGTTTTAATATATAATTCAATAAATCCCGTACCACGACTCAAATTCATATATAAGTATTTTTTAAATGAATCTGCCGTTTCATCGAATTTAGTTTTCTTAGGTTCGTGGTTGAATATGGCATTTATAGGAAACTTCGTATTCTCTTCTGTCCATATTTGATAGTAAATATTGTCTCTATACACTAATTCATCCGTACGGTTACTGCCTCCTGCCGCATCGTCTGCATTAATAAGCCACACAACATCAATATATTGCAGCCACCACGAACTAAGATAAGCACCATTCGTAATGGCAATAAATATCTCAGGATTAATTTCAGACAAACGATCAAACATGTGTATCAATCTTTCCGTAGCAGCAGTCATATAATATAATTTCACTTCATCATAACGGGAAGTATTCAACCTACGATCGTTAGAAGCAAATTCCTCCGTGTTAAGCTGAGGAACAGCAGGAGTCCCCCTACCATTGAGTTCAAAATCACGGATGTTGAGATGTCCGAAAAGTCCATCGAATTTGAAATAAGAAATTCCTTTTGCCGCCAATTGACACACACGCTGTTCTAACTTATCCATATACGTTTTTCCAGTCATGGACATGCCATAAGAAAGTGACTCAAATCCATATTCTTTCATTCTGGGAACCATAGAAAGTCCTCCTAATATGGAAGCCGGACTTAACCAAATACCCAATCGAGAATTAGCTTTATGTACAGCACTGACACTTTCGGAAAAATAAGGAGAAAATTTCGTCTTATTTATTGTCCAAACGGTATCTGACCAGTCAGCAGTAGCACTAATATCCTGCCATCCATCATCTATCACATACGCACTAAGAGAAGGACATTTACGGTCAACCACCAATTCTTTCTGTATTTTCTCAATACTTGAAATAAACTGTTTCTCTGTTACACGATTTCCATAATCAAACCAACTGTTATATTGAATCTGCAAGCGAAGAGGACGTTTCCTAATTCGTTTAATATAAGTATAGAAAGCATCGTCTATATATTTGACATCATCAGCCATACCTACCACGCTTTTATATGAAGTATAAATTTCTCCTTTTTGAAGTGTTTTTCCAATCAAATAGCTACAAGATATAAGATTATTGCTTACGGTGTTATAAGCCGCCGGAAACTCCATCCCCCAAAATGTACCGGTCTGCAATGTGTAAATCGGTTGTCCCAGCCCCGGTTTCCACTGCGAAGGGGCTTGTGCAGTAATACTTTTTATTGTATAATTCTGAAAAGCATCTTCCAAAGCTATAGATTCCACATCAACTTGCTCAATGGTCACCTCCTTGTTTGGTATAATTTGAATAAACTTACGACAGTAAGGTTCCTCCTCTTTCAATTCGTAATACAAGATTATTTTCATATCTTCTTTACTATTATATAATACGAACTGATAACTCTGTTTTTTTTCTTTATCATTAGATGAATTTTGTACCTTTTCTACTCGAAAATCTTCAGTATTGACCAAACGATCTGTACCGATTTTATCGGTACCATCAGACAAGCGTAACGCAAATTCATTACACGAAAGAGGAGATAGTTTTACTCCAACAAGTTTGTTTTCAATAAATAAAGTTCTCAATTTACCATCTTCAATACTTAGCTGTCTGGAAAGAAAGCGGTTCTCAAGCTTGAAAATATTCTCTTTACCCTGTACAACCGTTCCCGTCGCAAACAGAGTAATTAGTACTGCAAATATTTTAGTTATTCTCATGACATAAAAACAGTAAAAAAACAATTACATTACAACACCGGTGTATTCTATATAGCCGGGGTTACATTTCATTTTGTAAATGTACAAACAAGAAACTCGTTTAATACACCTTTTTTATTCAGTAATATTACAATATTGTATACTCCTTTAAATAACTCTTTTTATTTGAACAAAAGAATATTCCTTGTTTCGGCATATCTTTCAAATGTAACAAACTACTGCTACAAAAGAATAATGATTTTGATAACAAGTAAGTTAGAACCCAGTTTTGTACAAAAGTACATTTGTATTGAACAATAATAAATAGTTACTATGTTTGTAAACACTGAAAACCAACGCTCGTCGGGACGGGTGGTCCCGCCCCTTGCCGCTGGGCGTTCCCCGACCGAAGATTTGTTTT
>NZ_CATJGZ010000076.1:0-1223 GCF_949740115.1 Bacteroides sp. 41_26 | reverse complement strand
GATTGACGAACGCATTTCAACCCAAATTAAAATAATTGAAAAATTTGAATCCTTAATTAAAGGGCTTTGCCGTTTACTCATAATGAATAATAAACCAACAACAAAAATAAAAGATTGCCTTGTATGTCATTCGTCAACATTATCTGAATCTGAAATTGTAAATGATAGTGGGATTTTTTGTGTTTATGGAGCAACTGGTATAATAGCATATACATCTCAATACCAAATTGACCAAGATTCGATTCTCATAATCAAAGATGGTTCTGGAGTTGGAAGAGTTCAATATGCAAACGGTAAGTACTCTACTATAGGTACCCTTAACTCTTTGACTGCAAAAAATAACGTCTGTCTAAAATATCTCTTTTATTTTCTGAGTATATTTAACTTTGAAAAATTTATAGTTGGTTCAGGGATTCCACACATATACTTTAAGGATTACGGGGAAGCTGTTTTTTATTGTCCTTCATATGACGAACAACAAAAAAAAGCTAATGTGCTTACAACCATAACTGATAAGGTAGAAATAGAGAAACAAATGTTACAAAAGATGAAAGAGCAGAAACAATATCTACTTTCTAATTTATTTATATAAACATACTTTGTAAAAGGAATTTTTTCTGCTTTTGATAAGCTGCAAGAATACCTTTTTCTATGCCTATCTTATCAACTACTTTGTCAAGAGTATTGGCCATCTCTTTTTGCTTTGTCAATGTGGGCAGTGGTACACCAAAAGAAGATAAATCTTTCTTTTGGATATTAGGTAGCCCACTACCTATACGTAACGCCATTATTGATGCTTCATTAGCTTTCAAATAATGGAAAAGGTATCTATCATTAATGATACCTTCTACGTTTTCTAATGTATAACAATGTCCTCCACTCCAAAAAGGAAGATCATTATATTGCACGTATCCACACGAGTTTCCTCCTTCGCTAATTGATATTGTATTACTATTAGTGTTATAGAAATTATAAAATCCCGATGGAGCAATTCCACCATTCATTACATAGTATTCACCAAACTCTGTTAATTCAGTTCCATTAACTTGCTGACCTTTTTTAATCTCGCACAGTCCACCAAGTTTCATATAATCACTTGACTCTCCCAATAGAAAATTGTATATCCCTTTAATTAAGGATTCAAATTTTTCAATTATTTTAATTTGGGTTGAAATGCGTTCGTCAATCTGGTATAGCAACGATGAAATCTTCTTTTGCTCTAT
>NZ_CATJGZ010000075.1:0-13003 GCF_949740115.1 Bacteroides sp. 41_26 | reverse complement strand
GTGGGCAAAGATGGATTCGAACCACCGAAGTCGAAAGACAGCAGATTTACAGTCTGCCCCATTTGGCCACTCTGGTATTTGCCCTTTTTTGCTTTTGAGCACCTTTTACTTTCACTTAAGCAGGTTTGTTTCTCAATTGCGGTGCAAAGATACAACTATTTATTTAAACTCCAAACAAAATCGATCATTTTTATTGCAGTAATTGCACATTCATCTCCTTTATTACCCAGCTTACCACCGGCTCTATCTTCTGCTTGCTCCATTGTATTGGTAGTAATAAGTCCGTAAATAACTGGTATATCGCCTGTTGCATTTAATTGGGCAACTCCTTGTGTTACTCCCATACAAACATAATCAAAATGTGGGGTATCTCCTTTTATTACGCAACCGATTATTATAATTGCATCCACGTCGCAATTTTCCATCATCTGGTTAGCTCCGAAAGTAAGTTCAAAACTTCCGGGTACTGTCTTTACCAGAATATTTTCAGTTTTTGCACCATGTTTCTTTAATGTATTTACTGCACCATCCAACAATGCACCTGTAATTTTATCGTTCCATTCAGAAACAACAATACCAAATTTCATCTCTTCTGCATTAGGAACAGAATTGAAATCATAGTCTGATAAATTGTGATAAGCTGTAGCCATAATCATTATAAGTTAAAAATAAAGAGTGAAAAGCTACTGCGCTACAAGGCTACAGAGTACTTTTCACTCTTCACTATTGGTTGATACTTTATTTACTTTTTCAGCAATTTAGCCTGCTCGATATATTTATCGATATCCATTGCTTGATAAGACTGGAAGTATTTATCCTTAATGGTTGTATATGCTTTGATCGCTTCTTCTGCTTTTCCCTGTTTTACCAGGATTTCTCCGGCTTGCAACAAGTAGATAGGACTCAATGTGTTGCTATCTGCTTTGTCGGCAGCTTTCAATAAAGAAGAAACTGCTTTGTCAAGCTGATCCAGTTGTGCGTAGCAATTACCGGCAGCAGCAAGAACGGCAGGACCCACCATTTGATCTGTTCCGTCAAAATCATTCAGATATTTAATTGCCTCATCATATTTGCCCATATGTGCATAGCAGATGCCTGCATAGGCTTTAGCCAAGTTAGCGGCTTTGGTTCCGCTGAAATCACTGGCAACTTTCAGAAAACCGGTGTAACCGATACTGTCACCATTTAATGCTTGCTCGAAATTATCCTGTTCAAACAGTTCTTGACCTTTGAAAAGAGCAGCTTGTGCTTTCTCTTCACGAGGTTCGGCATAAAGGTGTTTGTACATGATGAAACCTGCTACGATAATAATCACGGCAACAACTCCGCCGATGATTGCTTTTTTGTTTTTGATAAGAAATGCTTCCGACTGTGTCAGTGCATCTTCCACATTCATTTGTTCATTGTGGTGCTTTTGTTCTGCCATTTTTATATGATTCTTTTTTGTTATTATTCTGACTTTGATATTTCGACTCGCAAAAGTAGTTTTTTTATATCTACAAACGAAATTTAGAGGCATCTTTTTTTGTTTTACACCCTAAAACCACGAAAATCTTTCTACTTTTGTAACCAACTTAATGTGTAAACATGATACTGAAACGCATATCCATACTGAATTATAAGAATCTGGAGCAGGTAGAACTGAATTTCTCTGCTAAGCTGAATTGCTTTTTCGGACAAAACGGAATGGGGAAAACAAACCTGCTGGATGCTGTTTATTTTCTTTCTTTCTGTAAGAGTGCCGGCAATCCGATTGATTCGCAAAACATACGGCATGAACAGGACTTTTTCGTAATACAGGGATTTTATGAGGCACCGGATGGTACGCCTGAAGAGATTTACTGTGGTATGAAGCGCCGTGCTAAAAAGCAGTTTAAACGTAATAAAAAGGAATATAGCCGTTTGTCCGATCATATTGGCTTTTTGCCTTTGGTGATGGTTTCGCCTGCTGATTCGGAACTTATTGCGGGAGGGAGTGATGAACGTCGTCGTTTTATGGATGTGGTTATCTCTCAATATGATAAGGAATATCTGGAAGCATTGATCCGTTATAATAAAGCATTGGCACAACGTAACACACTATTGAAAAGCGAACTTCCGGTAGAAGAGGAATTGTTTCTGGTGTGGGAAGAGATGATGGCGCAGGCAGGTGAGGTAGTGTATCGCAAGCGGGAAGAGTTTATCCGGGAGTTTATCCCGATTTTCCAGTCTTTTTATTCTTATATTTCACAGGATAAGGAGAAGGTAGGATTGTCATACGATTCTCATGCGCGTGATGCCTCTTTGCTGGAAGTATTGAAAGAGAGTCGGGTACGTGATCGGATTATGGGATATTCTTTGCGTGGCATTCATAAAGATGAACTTAATATGTTATTGGGAGATTTTCCTATAAAAAGAGAAGGCTCTCAGGGACAGAACAAAACGTATCTTGTGGCATTGAAGCTGGCGCAGTTTGATTTTTTGAAACGTACCGGTAACACTGTTCCTTTGTTGCTGCTGGATGATATCTTTGATAAGCTGGATGCATCACGCGTAGAGCAGATTGTAAAATTGGTGGCAGGAGACAGTTTTGGACAAATATTTATAACGGATACGAACCGGGAACATTTGGATCGCATATTATATAAAGTAGGCAGTGATTATAAAATGTTCCGGGTAGAGCAAGGTGAAATCAGTGAAATGAAAGACAGGGAAGTATGAAAAGGAATAATGCCGAGCCAATCGGAAAACTGATTCAGCAGTTTCTCCGCCAGGAAAGTCTGGAGTCTCCTCTGAATGAACAACGGTTATTGGATGCCTGGCCACAGATATTGGGGCCGGCAATCGCTTCTTATACAAAAGAGTTATACATTCGTAATCAAATACTTTATGTACATCTTACCTCTGCTGCACTCCGTCAGGAATTGATGATGGGACGTGAATTATTAGTCCGTAATTTGAATCAAAAGGTGGGAGCTACGGTGATTACAAATATTATATTCAGATGAAAATACCTGACTGAAAACGATAAATTAACAGTGTGTATCTTTTCTAAGCAGTACTTCAAATTTAGTTCATACTATGTGACAGCGTTTTATTGAAACGCAAATGATCGCAGATTTTCGCAGATTAAATGGCTGTACTATATTTGAGCGATGATATGCTTTGCGTGAATTTGCGCTCATCTGCGTTTCTATAAACCATTGCCTGGCGTACCTCCCCGTGCGGGAAGCACATCACCGCTCGGTGTTGTACTTTGGCTTTCTCAGGAAGGAACGTTCCTTTCCCTGGTGAGCAGCCTTGTTTTACATGTACATGTCGTGCTGTCCCACATGTGCATGTCGTACTGTCCCACATGTGCATGTCGTACTGCTTTACATGTACATCTAAAACAATGTTACACACCGAGGCTTCCTACGATACTCTATAAGACAGGACTTTATTGATACGGTGTAAGAGCCTGATGGTAACAGCAGAGGTTATTAAGCTCAATGCTGATTGGGTTAAAATAGAATTTCAACTACTGATTCGCATAAAGACTATATCTTTGATAAAAGTTTATCAATAAAAGTGCTTTATCGTGCTACTTTGGCTGTTACCGTCTCATTATTATTGAGATATACGTTTACTATCAAAACCTGTTTTTCATGTATAGGAATTTCTATGGAGTTCTGATTTACGCTTATATCTTTTATTTTTTGTCCTGATAGATCTGTAATAATGATCCTTTTTATTAATATCCGGGATGCTATCCGTACATGATTTCCTTCAATGAAAATTGAAGCATTTGCAGAACCTGTTTCAGAAAGGATACCGGTAGGAGGGGATGCTTCTTCCACATACGGTTCTCCGATAGGCATTATTTCATAAAGAACCGGTATATTGTCTTTATTCCAACTAATCTTTAGTTGCAAGATATTCTTCAAATCGGAGACTGGAACGGAAGTACAGGGAGCATCCAGTTCTCCTTTGGCAATCCATTTTCCATTGGCATATATCATTATGGTAGGCTTAGTGCTTGCGGACGTGAACATGCTGTTATGAAAGATTTGAATTTCATCTATCGCAAGGTTCTCAATAAAACGATAGATAATATGCCCTTCTCCTTTGCCTTTATAACCCGACGAAAGGCTACGGTCGTCCAGTAAAGCCACCAGATTTCCTTCATTGTCTTCCGCGACAGGAGTGATACGGGCACCTGTCACTTCAAATTCTGCTAATTGAAACCAGTCTCCTCCTCCCACAGATTGCAGATACAAGCGAACGTATCTGGCAAACCGGCCATTGGCATTACAAGTATATATCTTATCTGAAATATCCGAAGAAGTGAATGCTTTTATAGTTGTCCAACTCTGTGCATCATCAGAGATCTGAATCTGTGCTTCTCCTGTAGGCGTATCTCCTTCGGTAAAATGCAGGGTGATCTGATAACGGGCTGCGGACGAACCAAAGTCCAGTTGGATATATTCACCTGCCTTTTGTGCCTTATCACTCCAGAATTTTGTGGAGTAATTTCCGTCTATTACATTCTTTATATTGTATGTTTGGTAAGTTCCCATATTCGTTGTTACGTTTATAGGAACTGAACTTTCTGAGGCTGGCATTCTGAATGAGATTTCATTTATTGGAATAGCATGTGTGGATTTACTTTTGTTTTTGATGCGGAAATAAGCCATTTCCTGAGCAATGCTATGGTCCGGTATAAAAGTACTCCACTCTTTTCCATTCATAGAATACTCTGTAGATAGCGTACTTGTAAGATTTGTGGGCAGAAACTCGACTGCCACTTCTTTGATTGCATTAAAATAGATGCCTACGTATTCTTCCGGTTTTAATGTAACAGTGTTCAGACCGGATAATCTTGTCATGTCATTCGTTTCAATGGATACCCCCGATAAATTGTAGATATTGGTGATAATTTCCATCTCGCGTGATCTGTCCGGAAGTCGCGGAGCATAATCCTTTATTTTATCAGCCAGGAAATCTACAAACGGGTCCAGATATTTGGGAGTTGGCTGAACCTCTTTAAACACCTCGTATGTGCTGGTACCTTTACCTTCAAACACACTCAACAGAAAGGCAGAATCAGTGTGTATCTTTTGTGCTTTTGCCTGAATCTCAGCAAAGTCTGTCCATGCAGAAAGCCCTGCATCGTTCTTCATAAAACTGATTGACTTGACAACAATATCTGTCATTGATTCCACCTTGGCAAGCCAACTTTTTATATCTTCATAAAACAGGTTATACTCCTGGTTTTCACTCTCTTTTAATGATGCTAATAATTTGCAGGCAGCATTCGCTTTTTTCATCTCATTTATTAGTTCCGTAGCGTCAGGTACATTGCCTTTGGAATAAGATGATTGGAAAGCTGTATAAAGAGGTGCGAACTTTTCGCCTTCCGGTGTTCGCGTATCATGAGTGGTATATGCGCTTACTATATTAATAAAGGTTTTAAGTACATCTCGTAGTTCCGGTTCTTTCACTATAGAAGCAAGTGAAGCTTCCCAATTATCGGATCCGTTGAACTTTGAAGGATTCCATGAGTAATCTGCTGCACCGAATAAGGCTATTTTAGAAGCTTGTCCCTGATTCATGGGGTTTAATATCAGTCCTTGCAGAGAAGAGACCGGGCTTTTATCCTCTATACTCCAGCGTGCAGTGAGTCCGTGCATATAAAGAAATTCGTCATAATCATCGTTTACCGGATTGTTCCACCACATGACCGGGTTGCGTCCTATCAGATCTGCCATCCGATCGCAAGCACTGCCCCGGATATTAGAAAAACAGTCGTAACCAGTGAAGGCTACCACCACATCTTTATGTATGTTTTTGAAGGCCGAAAGTGTTCCGGTACCGTAATTCAATGCATATTGGGTGGGAACAAATAATAAAGGCCCCACTTTGTCGTCTTCAGTGACTCCGGTTTTGTTGAACTTCTCATATAGTTTTGTCTGAGTCTTATCTGCCAATTCCGATTGATTGTACGGATGGCCGCTCATGTCATCGATAGATACACCGAAGTGTCGTATTCCTAACTTATACAAAGCATCAAATTTGTGTATAATGTCTTCGATTCCAGGATCTAAATTACTGAAATTTATACCTCCACCTTCCAATGCCGGATGAATAGACCATACGAAATCCACATTGCAGGCTTTGGCTTTGGCAGCCAGTCTGCGTAAATCATCTTGTGTGACCAATCCCATATAGCGTTGCTGATCTGTCAGGGTTAATGGATAGTCTTCCCGCCACTTTCCTGCATGATAAGGATCTGCTTTAGGACCATAGACAAACATATTCATTTTATATCGTTTGCAGTAATCCAACAGGCTGAGTCTGCTTTCCACGCTATATGGATGTCCGTAGAAACCCTCAACAATACCCCGGTATTGAGTGTGGGCATAATCCTCAAAAGTGGCGGCTGATAAGTGGTTGTTATCGGCTTGTTCCAGTATTTGTTCCAATGTGGCCAGACCATAATAGGCTGATCCGTTATTATCACCCAGAATGAGTATATCGCCTTTACTATGGTTCTTATTTATCTGCAACAGATAAGGATCGAATTTATTGGATGTAACGTTGAAAACATCTTCAGAGAGTGAATGGGTAGATGCATAATTGTCGGCAGTTTCTTTAGAACCGTTGATTCCTATAAGAATATTTGTTTTATCATCAGTAAGTACATCACTGATCGTAAAATTGATTCCGGCATTAGTCAGAACCTCTTGAATACGATTACTGATAATTTCATTTATTCCGGATTCCTTAATAAGATTTACTTCCCGGGTCATTTCTATACTATTGCCATTCATGGTTGTTTTTTGTGGGATAGGATAGATGCTATACGTTTGTGACCTGAGTGTAACACAACACAATAATAGAGTGAATAAAAGGATATTCTTCATGGTACGGGTGGTTTTTAAGAAAAGGTTGTCTTTAATAATAGACGGTTGGAGAATAAGTAAAGCTACTCCTCGTCTTTTAGTAAAGCAGATAAGATAAAGATGTCCCTAGTAAAAAATAAATTTTTTCAGTATACACTCTCATCAGACAAAAGTGTACACTCTTTTGGGCTATACCTTAAATTTGTCTACCTTTGCATCACTAAAAAAGATAAAAGGATGATAGTTTGCATTGCCGAAAAGCCCTCAGTGGCACGTGATATAGCTGATATTTTGGGTGCCAGAGAACGGAAAGACGGATACATAGAAGGAAACGGATATCAGGTGACATGGACCTTTGGTCATCTTTGTACACTGAAAGAACCACATGAATATACGCCTAACTGGAAATCATGGAGTCTGGGTAGTCTTCCGATGATTCCACCGCGTTTTGGAATAAAACTGATAAGTAATCCTACCTATGAAAAGCAGTTTCGTACAGTTGAATGGCTGATGCAAAGCGCAGATGAAATCATAAACTGCGGTGATGCCGGACAAGAAGGAGAACTTATTCAGCGCTGGGTGATGCAAAAAGCAGGAGCCCGTTGCCCGGTGAAGCGTCTTTGGATTTCCTCATTGACGGAGGAGGCCATAAAAGAGGGATTTGCTAAATTAAAGGATCAGTCGGAGTTTCAATCGCTCTATGAAGCCGGAATGTCCCGTGCTATAGGCGACTGGCTTTTGGGCATGAATGCTACCCGCCTGTACACGATCAAGTATGGTCAGAACAAGCAAGTATTATCTATAGGACGCGTACAGACACCTACACTGGCGCTGATTGTGAATCGGCAATTGGAGATCGAGAACTTCCAGTCTAAACAGTATTGGGAACTGAAAACAACTTATCGGGATACTGTTTTTTCGGCTCTTATCCGGAAAAGTGATGAAGAACTGGCAGCAGAAGAAGAAAAATCAGGAGGGAAAGTAAAGCGGACAGAGAATCCGGGCATTGATCCCATTGCCAATCGTGAAGAGGGGGAAGCCTTGGTAGAACGTATTAAAAATCTGCCTTTCACAGTGACTTCCGTAGTCAAAAAAGATGGTAAAGAGTATGCTCCCCGTCTTTTCGACCTGACCTCGTTGCAGGTAGAGTGTAACAAGAAATTTGCTTATTCGGCTGACGAAACATTGAAACTGATTCAATCACTTTATGAGAAGAAAGTGACCACCTATCCGCGTGTAGACACTACTTTTTTGAGTGATGATATTTATCCGAAGTGTCCTAACATTCTAAAAGGGCTTCGTGACTATGAGTTGCTGACCGCTCCTTTGGCTGGTGTTACTTTACCCAAATCTAAGAAGGTGTTTGATAGCTCGAAAGTGACTGATCACCATGCTATTATCCCGACCGGGGTACCTCCACAGAACCTGACGGATATGGAACGCCGGGTGTTCGATCTGATAGCACGGCGATTTATTGCTGTGTTTTATCCCGATTGTAAAATATCTACTACCACCGTAATGGGTGAAGTAGACGGAATTGAATTTAAGGTAACCGGTAAACAGATTCTGGAACCTGGATGGCGGGTTGTTTTTGCCAAAGATGTGAAAGACCCTACCGAAGAGAAAGAAGGAGAAGAGGAGAATGTACTTCCAGCCTTTGTAAAAGGTGAGAATGGCCCTCATATCCCTGATTTGAATGAGAAATGGACTCAACCCCCTCGTCCTTACACCGAAGCTACTCTGCTTCGTGCTATGGAGACGGCTGGTAAATTGGTAGATAACGACGAACTTCGGGATGCATTGAAAGAGAATGGCATCGGACGTCCGTCTACCCGTGCTGCTATCATTGAGACATTGTTCAAACGTAACTATATCCGTAAGGAAAAGAAGAATCTGATAGCTACGCCTACAGGTGTAGAATTGATACAGATTATTCATGAGGAACTTCTCAAATCGGCTGAACTAACCGGAATTTGGGAGAAGAAACTTCGTGAGATAGAAAAAAAGACTTATGATGCCCGCCAGTTTCTGGAGGAACTGAAACAGATGGTTTCGGAGATTGTGACGAGTGTGCTGTCTGACAATACCAATCGGCGTATTACCATTCAGGAAGCGGTTCAGATAGAGGAGGCCAAAAAGAAAGAGCCAAAGAAAAGAGAACGTAAGCCTGCTGCTCCTAAAGAAAAGAAACCGAAAGTGGCTTCAACTACCGGGGCGTCATCTGTACAGCAACCACCCGTAGTGTCTACAGATGTTCCTTCAACTCCGGCAGTCACTCCCGGTAATGTTGCAAACAATGATTCTTTGATCGGTCAGCCTTGTCCTCTTTGTGGCAAAGGAACAATTATAAAAGGTAAGACAGCTTACGGATGTTCTGAATGGAAGAATGGATGTGGATATAGGGTAGTGATTAAGGAATAGTGATGAGTGATTAGTGATAAGTGATTAGCGGCGGTGCTATATACCGCATGGTACTAATCACTCATCACTAATCACTCATCACTAATACAATATTTCTCCCTTTATTCTGTTTATATATAATGTCTATGTACCGTAAACTCATCTATATACTTGCCCTTTTCTTGCTTGCTTCCTGTGGAGCAGGGCGTAGCTTGAAGAAAGCCGAGCAGAGTTATGCTCGTGGCGAATATTTTGATGCAGCTAAATATTATCGGAAAGCTTATGCCGGTACTCCTCCCAAACAACGAAAGCTCCGAGGCGAGATCGCTTATAAGATGGCAGGCTGTTATCGTCTGATAAACTATAATGTCCGGGCAAAGGGAGCTTATATGAATGCAATCCGTTATCATTATCCGGATTCAGTTACTTTCTTTTATCTTGCTGAAAGTCAGCGTAAGAATGGAGAGTATAAACCAGCTGTTTCTTCTTATGAAACTTATCTTCAATATCAGCCCAATGACACATTGGCGTTGAACGGACTTTTTTCTTGCCAACAGGCACAAGAGTGGAAAGAGCATCCTACGCGGCACATCGTAAAGCGGGAACCCATCTTTTTCTCCCGGCGTAGTGACTATTCTCCCATGTATGCGGGTGAAGATGCCGATATTGTCTATTTTACTTCTACCCGAAACGAAGCAAAGGGAAATGATTTGAATGGAATCACCGGCATGAAAAGCGCAGATATATTCTATTCTAAACGGGATGAAAAAAAGAACTGGCAGAAGCCGGAACCGTTGGAATCAGAAGTAAACAGTGAATTTGAAGACGGTGCCTGCTCCTTCTCTGCGGATGGTAAAACCATGTATCTTACTCGTTGCCGCACATCGCCAGAGGCACCGGTATATGCTGAGATATATGCCTCTTCACGAACCGGAGCCAATTGGGGAACGCCTACTAAATGTGCCATCCTGAATGATTCGCTTTCTTCTGTGGCCCATCCTGCTATGTCTCCACAGGGAGATTTTCTTTATTTTGTTTCTGATATGCCGGGAGGGTATGGCGGACTCGATTTGTGGCGGATCAATGTAGTTAAGGACGGTTTCGGGTATGTAGACAATTTGGGACCTGATATTAATACAGCGGGTGACGAGATGTTTCCTACGTTTGGTCCTAAAGGAGAGTTGTACTTTTCTTCTAATGGTCATCCCGGTATGGGAGGACTTGATATTTTCCGTGCCGATCTGGATTCTGTATCCGGTAGGTGGAAGGTAGAAAATATGCGTTTCCCGGTTAATTCCATGGGAGATGATTTTGGTATGACCTTTGAACCGGGACG
The DNA here is from genome assembly GCF_949740115.1 of Bacteroides sp. 41_26. Taxonomy (NCBI): domain Bacteria; kingdom Pseudomonadati; phylum Bacteroidota; class Bacteroidia; order Bacteroidales; family Bacteroidaceae; genus Bacteroides; species Bacteroides sp. 41_26. The sequence continues at coordinate 2,404 of NZ_CATJGZ010000075.1, read as the reverse complement.
TCAGCGGGGCTTTTTCTCTTCCAATCGTGGAGATGCCCGTGGTTGGGATCATATCTATAGTTTTGAGCTCCCTGAAGTTAATCATACCCTCACCGGATGGGTGTATGACAAGGAGGGGGATGCATTGCCCGAAGCAGTAGTTACACTGGTGGGTGACGATGGTACGTATCTGAAAATAGATGTGAAGAAAAACGGTTCGTTTGTCCAACGTCTTAATCCGGGACAACGCTATGTAATGTTAGCTTCTTGCCGTGGATACTTGAATGGCAAACAGGAACTTGTCACAGATACTGCTCAGGTAGACCGCAACTATGAAGTTGAATTTCCATTGGCTTCTATTACCCGTCCGGTACTTATCGAAAATATCTTTTATGAATTTGACCGTGCCGACCTTACTCCTGCATCGGCAACTGCACTTGATGAACTGATTCGTCTGCTGAATGATAATCCGAATGTGACTATTGAATTGGCAGCTCACTGTGATTATAAAGGAAATGATGCTTATAACGAACGCCTTTCTCAGCGTCGGGCGGAGTCTGTTGTCCGTTATTTAATTAAGGGAGGAATTTCTACAGACCGACTTACTGCGAAAGGATATGGAGAGAGCAAGCCGAAAGTAGTGAATAAATCAGTATTGAAATCGGCTCCTTTCCTTAAAGAAGGTAATGTGCTGACAGAGGAATTCATAAAGACTCTTACTCCGGAGCAGCAGGAAATTTGTAATGCTATCAATCGCCGTACTGAATTCCAGGTATTGCGTACTACTTACGGGTTGTATAAATAAACCTGTCTTTTGATAAACCAGTTCTTCTTATTGATTGTTCTTATTGAAGAAGTAGATATAAGATTGAGTTCACCACAGAGGACACAGAGGGCACAGAGTTTTATTTATCTGATGAAACGCAGATTAAAAGGCTGTAGTTCTTTATCATACATTTGTTTCCCTTTGCGAAAATCTGCGTTCATCTGCGTTTCGATAAAGATTTAAAACTCTGTGAAACTCTGTGCTACTCTGTGGTGAAATACCGTACAGAAATAAAGCGACTTTATATCCGGCTTATAACTTTTTAATAAGATAATAATGATGAAAGTAACAAAGAAAATGGTTGCCTTGACGGCACTTGTTGCTGCGTTCTCAATAGGAATGCAGAAGTCCGAAGCTTGTACCCGTGCTGTATACATTGGCCCGGAAAATATGGTTGTGACCGGACGAACAATGGATTGGAAGGAGGATATAATGTCCAATCTTTATCTGTTTCCTCGTGGCATTAAGCGGGTGAGCTATGATAGGGGAGAGGCCTTGAATTGGACTTCCAAATATGGAAGTATTGTCGCCTCCGCCTATGATATGGGCGCCTGTGATGGAATGAATGAGAAGGGGCTTGTAGCTAGCTTGTTATTTTTGCCGGAATCTAACTACATTCGCCCGAATGATACCCGTCCGGCAATGGGAATTGCCATCTGGACACAATATGTACTTGATAACTTTGCTACTGTACGTGAAGCCGTGGAAGAGTTAAAGAAAGAAACCTTCCGTATTGACGCACCTAATCTGCCCAATGGTTCAGCTTCTACTTTGCATATGGCTATTACGGATGAAACCGGAAATAGCGCTGTGCTGGAATATATTGATGGGAATCTTATCATTCACGAAGGTAAAGAATATCAGGTGATGACGAATTCTCCACGTTATGATCTTCAGTTAGCTGTCAATGATTACTGGAAAGAAGTGGGTGGGTTGCAGATGTTACCCGGTACAAACCGTTCGAGTGATCGTTTTGTACGTGCCTCATTCTATGTGCATGCCATTCCTCAAACAGCTGATCCGAAAATTGCCGTTCCCAGTGTATTAAGCATAATGAGAAATGTATCTGTTCCTTTTGGTATTTCTACTCCGGATAAACCTCATATTTCTTCCACCCGCTGGCGTTCTGTATCCGATCAGAAGAATAAAATATATTATTTTGAATCGGTCATGACTCCTAATCTGTTTTGGTTGGATTTGAAGAAAATCGACTTCAGTCCCAAAGCCGGAATCAAGAAACTGACCCTCACCAACGGAAAGATTTATGCAGGAGATGCTGTAAAAGATTTAAAAGACAGCGACTCATTTGTATTCTTATTCCAAACCCCTGTGATGTAAAACAGTAAAAATCAATATGACGTTCATGCCTCATTAAAATCGGTTAAGAGCCTCGTGAACGTCATACTTTTCTGCAAAAGTACTCCCTTCCGGCATTGAGTATCTTTTAAAATTCGTTGTTTTATAATAATACAAAAGCAATCATTTCCTCTCTGCTTCCTTATTACAAAAGAATAATTTATCTTTGAACGGATTTTAATATCCCATCAAAATCAGAACAAAAATAAAATAACTATGGAACAACCATCACTCAACGACCAT
>NZ_CATJGZ010000074.1:0-1312 GCF_949740115.1 Bacteroides sp. 41_26 | reverse complement strand
TGTGCCATTAAACGAACGTTTATTGAAACACTTTTCTATAAAAATAAGGTTTTAATTATCAAAGACCTATCTCTACACTCTATACAACCTCTTCTTTTTATTATTGATTCATTGCCCAAATCGTAACTTTTAACAATCTTTGCAAAGTACAAAAATCATTTAAAATTTAAGTTTATGACAAACAACGATCAAAAAAAACAGATTTTAACGGTTCTATAAAGATAGAACTCGGAAACGGAGAAACGATAGAAGGTATTATTAATGTACAGCGCATTGACAAACAAGAAATTGACCACAGAATAGTAATCAGACATCACAAAGGATCTTTAATAAAAGCACTGGCTATTTCGCTTGCCTCAGAAGAAAAAACAACAGTCAGTGTAACGGAAATTGCCAAAGAAATCAATACTCTATTTCGATTTGAATATAAAAAACAAGGAATATATAAGGAGGTTGAATTCAAAACATTAACAACTGAGATTGGCAGAACGATCACATCCCGTAAAAAGTAGATATAAACTTCAAAAAGTAGATACAATAAAAATCCGCCATTTGAGCGGATTTTTACATTTTTCCAACGATTAGTTCCATCCGAATATTATCCCGACCTTGCAACCGTTATCGGAAAAATATAAACTCATAAAACAAAATGAAATGAAAAAAAGAAATTTGGAACCTGTTATGGAGAATGTAAAAAGGAGATGGACAAGACAAATCGTACAAGAGAAAGGTTATACACAAACCACTGCTATATGGATGGCAGAGCGTATTGAGGCACTGATAGACTGGATGCAACATGGGCATGCGATGATTGCTTATCGTAGGGCTATTGATGGAGAGTTTCAGTTTGTAAAAGCAACACTGATTTATTACAGATACGACTTCAAACGGGAGTACGAAGCAAGCAAAGTACAGGAAGCTGTGATGTACTGGGATGTAGAGGAAGGAAAGTGGAAACGCTTCCGGGTGGAGAACTTTTTGGAATGGAAAAAGTGTATTTAATTGAAAATTGAAAGTTGAAAATTGAAAATTGCTGTTCAGCATGATAGCACAGCCAATTTTCATTTTTCAACTTTCAATTTTCAACTTTCAATTAAACAAATATGGCAACAGAATTTAATGGAATCGTTTATTTTCCTACGAAAGCAGCTTTCTTTGAGGGAGCCGTATCCGAATCATTGGAGGCTAAATATGGTATCAAAGGACCTTATCTGGTAATAAAAATACTTTGTAAGATATATAAAGAGGGGTATTACATACAATGGGATGAGGAACAATGTGAGATATTTGCCTATAAATTGGGAAGGGAATA
>NZ_CATJGZ010000073.1:0-28209 GCF_949740115.1 Bacteroides sp. 41_26 | reverse complement strand
TCTTGTACTACTAACTGCTTGGCTCCTATCGCTAAAGTATTGAACGACAAGTTCGGTATCGTTAAAGGTTTGATGACTACAGTTCACGCTGCTACTGCTACTCAGAAAACAGTAGACGGTCCTTCTAAGAAAGACTGGAGAGGTGGTCGTGGTATTCTTGAAAACATCATCCCTTCTGCAACAGGTGCTGCTAAAGCTGTAGGTAAAGTATTGCCGGTATTGAACGGTAAACTGACTGGTATGGCATTCCGCGTTCCGACTTCTGACGTTTCTGTAGTTGACCTGACAGTAGTTCTGGAAAAACCTGCTACAGTAGAAGATATCAACGCTGCTATGAAAGAAGCTTCTGAAGGCGAATTGAAGGGTATCCTTGGCTATACTGACGATGCAGTTGTTTCAACTGACTTCCGTGGTTGCGCTATGACTTCAATCTTCGATTCTAAAGCTGGTATCTCTTTGGATTCTAACTTCGCTAAAGTTGTATCTTGGTATGACAACGAGTGGGGTTATTCAAACAAAGTTTGTGAAATGGCTCGCGTTATCGCTAAGAAATAATCATTCACAATATGATTCAAGTAAAGCTGTTTCGGTTTCCGAAGCAGCTTTTTTTCATATATTCATTTTTGATCCGAAATGAGCAAAACTCACCACAGAGTAGTATTTATCTGATGAAACGCAGATTAAAAGGCTGTAGTTCTTTATCATACATTTGTTTCCCTTTACGAAAATCTGCGTTAATCCGTGTTTCAATAAAGATTTAAACTCTGTGGAACTCTGTGTTACTCTGTGGTGAAATCATTCAGAAAAAACTAAAACGCCCTCTATTAATTAACAAAATTATATTAATCTGCGAAATAATCCTTATTCACTAATACTTTGTTAAAAAGCAGATCATTCCTACTGTAAGTATCCACTATTTTAGTAATTTTGTAATCCATAAGTATAAACCAAATCATTCATAATCCGGCTTATATGAAGAGACTAAACGTAATATTGATTTTACTTTGCATTATTATTAATATGATGAACGCCCAAAACCCTTTTTTTGAAAAGTATACTACACCGTATGGAACTGTCCCATTCGATAAAATAAAAACAGAACATTACGAGCCTGCCATCCGTGAAGGAATCCGTCAGCAGGCAGCTGAGATAGATGCTATCGTTAATAACCCGGAAGCACCGACTTTTGCCAATACAATACTGGCATACGAAAAGTCAGGCGAACTATTGGATCGTGTAACAACTGTATTCGGTAATCTACGTAGTGCAGAGACGAATGATGATCTGCAGACACTGGCACAGGAAATGATGCCACTTCTTAGTGAACACAGCAACAATATCAGTCTGAATGAAGAGTTATTTAAACGTGTAAAAGCTGTCTATAACCAAAAAGAGCAATTAAACCTAACTCCGGAACAAACCAAGTTACTCGAAAACATATATGATGGTTTTATCCGCCGGGGAGCCAATCTGCAAGGAGAAGCCAAAAAACAATACCGTCAATTAACGAAAGAATTGAGCAGCCTTACATTGCAGTTCAGCGAAAACAACCTGAAAGAGATAAATAATTATCAGCTTGTGCTTACAGACAAAGCACAACTTGCCGGACTCCCGGAAAGCGCCATAGAAGCAGCAGCTGAAACAGCCAAGGAAAAAGGTGTAGAAGGCTGGGTATTCACTCTACAGGCACCAAGTTACATCCCTTTCATGACTTACGCCGACAATCGTGATCTGCGTCATGAGCTTTACATGGCTTATAATACCAAATGTACCCACAACAATGAGTACAACAATATCGATATTGTAAAGAAGCTCGTTAATACCCGAATGGCTATCGCACAATTGCTGGGATATGAAAACTTTGCCCAATACACTTTGAAAAAGCGGATGGCAGAAGACAGTGATGCGGTTTACAATCTGCTCAACCAACTTTTAGAAGCGTATACTCCTACTGCAAAGAAAGAATACCAGGAAGTACAGGAGCTGGCACGCCAGGAACAAGGTGCAGAGTTCACCGTTATGCCTTGGGATTGGAGTTACTATTCTAATAAACTAAAGGATAAGAAGTTCAATATCAATGAAGAAATGCTACGTCCTTATTTTGAACTGGAAAAAGTAAAAGAAGGAGTATTTGGCCTGGCAACCCGCTTGTATGGAATTACCTTCAAAAAAAATACCGATATTCCGGTCTATCACAAGGATGTGGATGCCTATGAGGTACTTGACAAAGATAATAAAACGCTCGCTATACTTTATACAGACTTCCACCCACGTACAGGAAAACGTGCAGGTGCGTGGATGACCGAATATAAAGGCCAATGGATAGACGAAAAGACAGGAGAAAACAGCCGGCCACATGTGTCTATCGTGATGAACTTTACAAAACCAACAGGAAACAAACCCGCCTTACTGACTTTTGACGAAGTGGAAACATTTCTCCATGAATTCGGGCACAGTCTGCATGGTATGTTTGCTAATTCTACTTACGAGAGCCTCAGCGGCACCAGCGTTTATTGGGATTTTGTAGAGTTACCTTCACAAATTATGGAAAACTTTGCTATCGAAAAAGAATTCCTCAATACGTTTGCCCAACACTATCAGACGGACGAAAAGTTACCCGAAGAACTGATAAAACGCATGGTAGATGCTTCCAATTTCAATGCTGCTTATGCCTGTCTGCGTCAAGTTAGTTTCGGTTTGTTGGATATGGCATGGTATACCCGTAATACCCCTTTTGAGGGAGATGTGAAAGAGTACGAACAACAATCATGGGCCAAAGCACAAATATTACCGGTTGTGAAAGATGCCTGTATGAGTACACAGTTCTCACACATCTTTGCCGGAGGATACTCTGCCGGATACTACAGTTATAAATGGGCGGAGGTATTGGATGCGGATGCTTTCTCGTTGTTTAAACAGAAAGGTATATTTAGCAGGGAAGTTGCCGAATCATTCCGCAACAATATTCTGTCAAAAGGTGGAACGGAACATCCAATGATACTTTATAAGCGCTTCCGTGGACAAGAGCCTACAATTGACGCATTGCTCATCAGAAATGGTATTAAAGAAAACACTGGAAATTAAAAACTGAAGATTAGAAATCAAGATGAAGAAACAAATATTGAAATATATCGGAATATTGTTTGCAATCATGCTGATTCCGGCTTTAAGCGGATGCAATGATACGGACGATGTGCAAAAGATATTCACAGGGAAAACATGGAAGATGACCTATATCACCAAAAAGGGTGAACATAGATGGTATACTTTTCCGGGAGTAGACAAAAAGAACTATTTGTCTTATGATCCAACCACCGGAACAAGAGCATTCCGGATAACTTTCACAGGCAGTACAAGTGAAAACAGAATCAATGGTGACTTCAACGGTTCCGGTTCTGTGGTTATGAACGGTACATGGGAAGCAAATGGCGAAAAACAAACTTTCCGAACAACTGTAAAAGATAAAAGGGTGACCGATTCGAATGACAAATTGGGGCAGTTCATCATCGAAGCAATAACCAAAGCAACCTCCTATGAAGGAGATGAATACAATTTGTATCTCTATTTTGAATATAATACAGAAACTCTGTGCATTACATTTGCACCCGAAAAATAAAACACATACGATAATGAATAAACAATCAGAATTAGATAAGCGTTATATACGTATGGCCAGCATCTGGGCTGAAAATTCGTATTGCCAACGGCGTAAAGTAGGAGCATTGATTGTCAAGGACAAAATGATCATTTCCGACGGATATAACGGAACGCCTTCCGGCTTCGAGAATGTCTGTGAAGATGAAAACAATGTCACAAAGCCCTATGTGCTTCATGCCGAAGCAAACGCCATAACCAAAATAGCACGTTCTAACAACAGCAGCGATGGTGCTACCATGTATGTCACGGTTTCTCCTTGTATTGAATGTGCCAAACTAATCATTCAGGCGGGTATCAAACGGGTCGTTTACTCCGAGCATTACCGTCTGGAAGATGGAATTGAATTACTCAAACGGGCCGGAATAGAAGTCATATTTGTGACAACAGACCACGAGTAACAATAACAAAAAAAGAAAAAACAGCAAACCGCAGTTATAGCATAGCTCCCCGCAGCTTGCAACTACTAACTAATAACTAATAAAAAAGCATGAGTACAAAAAACTCTTCCCGTTTTACCCCTGTCATCATTGCTATCAGCGTAGTAATTGGAATCCTTATCGGAACGTTCTACGCCAAACATTTTGCAGGCAATCGCTTAGGCATTATCAACGGATCATCCAATAAGTTGAATGCTTTACTCCGTATTGTTGATGACCAATATGTAGATACGGTGAACATGACAGACCTTGTAGAAAAAGCAATGCCTCAGATTCTGGCTGAACTTGATCCACATTCAACTTACATTCCGGCACAAAATCTGGAAGAAGTAAACTCTGAATTGGAAGGAAGTTTTAGTGGAATAGGTATCCAGTTTACAATACAATATGATACCATACATGTAAATGCCGTTATTCCCGGCGGACCTTCCGAGAAAGTAGGCTTAATGGCAGGTGACCGTATTGTAACCGTAGATGATAGCCTCTTCGTTGGGAAAGAGGTTACTAACGAACGGGCCATGCGTAAACTGAAAGGCCCGAAAGGCAGTCAGGTTAAACTGGGCATTAAGCGTGCAACCGAAAAAGACCTGATAAACTTCACGATTACCCGTGGTGATATACCGCAGAATACAATAGATGCCGCTTACATGCTGAACGATGATTTCGGATATATCCAAATCAGTAAATTCGGACGTACATCACACGTAGAATTATTAAATGCTCTTGCACAATTAAATCATAAGAATTGTAAAGGACTTATCATAGATCTTCGTGGAAATACCGGAGGATATATGGATGCTGCCACACGAATGGTAAATGAGTTTCTGCCGCAAGGGAAATTGATTGTTTATGCACAGGGACGTAAATACAAACGTCTGGATGAAGTTGCTAACGGAACAGGAAGTTGCCAGAATCTCCCATTGGTTGTTCTTGTAGATGAAGGATCGGCTTCTGCCAGCGAAATTTTCTCGGGTGCTATTCAGGATAATGACCGTGGAACTATCGTAGGACGTCGTTCATTCGGTAAAGGTCTGGTACAGCAACCCATCGATTTCAGCGACGGTTCTGCCATTCGTCTAACAATAGCCCGTTACTATACCCCCTCAGGACGTTGTATACAGCGCCCATACGAAAATGGAAAAGACCGCAATTATGAAATGGATTTGTACAACCGTTATACCCACGGAGAATTTTTCTCACGTGACAGTATAAAACTGGACGAATCACAGCGGTACTCAACCGGGTTAGGACGCCCCGTGTACGGTGGTGGCGGTATTATGCCCGACGTATTTGTACCACAAGATACTACTGGTGTGACCTCCTACTTGTCTACCGTACTAAACAAGGGGTTGACTATTCTCTTTACATTCCAGTATACGGACAACAACCGCGAAAAACTGAGCAAATACGATACGGAAGAGTCACTCGTAAACTACCTGCGTCAGCAAGGGCTCGTTGAACAATTCGTTCGTTATGCCGAAACCAAAGGTGTTAAGAGAAGAAATATCCTTATTCAGAAGTCATATAAACTACTGGAAAAGAATATCCTCGGAAACATCATTTACAATATGCTCGGAAAAGAAGCTTATATCAAATATTCCAACCTGACAGATCCGACTGTAAAGAAAGGATTGGATTTGTTGGAAAAAGGCGAAGCTTTCCCCAAAGCACCGGAAATAGTTGAAGAACCGGAAATCAAGAAAAACGATGAAGGAAAGAAAAAAAGAACTGCGCAAGCTGATAGCGCAAGAGAAAACCCGGTATTGCGACTCTACGCTGAAGGCACTCTCTGCTGACATTTTAGCTAACCTGGAAAGTCACCCGGCTTTCCAGGCAGCAAACACCATACTACTCTACCACTCCTTGAAGGATGAAGTCCAGACCCATTCCTTCATAGAGAAGTGGAGTGAAAGAAAAAGGATTATATTACCTGTCGTTGTTGGAGATTATCTGGAACTACGACTTTATACAAGCCCCCAGGACCTGATTATCGGTTCTTATGGTATTGCCGAACCTACCGGAAAATTGTTCACCGACTATGGCTCCATTGAACTGGCAGTAGTTCCGGGCGTTGCTTTTGACCAGACCGGACATCGGTTAGGAAGAGGTAAAGGTTATTACGATAAACTCCTTCCCCACATTACAGCCACAAAACTTGGAATATGTTTTCCCTTTCAATTGCTTGAAGAGGTACCTGCAGAATCATTTGATATCTGTATGGATGAAATTATAACAAAATGAAAACTAATTATCACACCCATACTACCCGCTGCCACCATGCGACAGGGAGTGACGAAGAATTTGTTTTAAGTGCCATCAAAGGAGGCTATCAGATAGTAGGGTTCTCAGACCATAGTCCGTGGAGATATCACACGGACTATGTATCAGATATCCGGATGACTCCTGAAGAATTCCCTGAATATGTAGAGAGCATCCGGAGCCTACAAGAAAAATACAAAAACCGGATAAAGATACATTTAGGATTGGAATGCGAATATTTTCCTGAATACATACATTGGCTGAAAGAGCTGATAAAGGAATATAAGCTCGATTATATCATCTTTGGCAATCATCACTTCCACACAGACGAAAAATTTCCCTACTTCGGACGTAACACCATCACACCAGATATGCTCGAACTCTACGAAGAGAGTGCAATCGAAGGAATGGCAAGTGGTCTGTTTGCCTACTTGGCCCACCCTGATCTTTTCATGCGTTCTTATCCGGAATTTGATTCCCACTGTAAATTAATTAGCCGGCACATTTGCCGCGCAGCTGCCCGGCTTAATATCCCTTTGGAATATAATATAGGAATGATGGACTACAACCAGGCTTTTGACACTCTGACCTATCCACACCCGGAGTTTTGGCATATTGCTGCTAATGAGGGTTGCACAGCCATTATTGGAGTAGATGCACACGACACTAAATCACTGGAATATTCAGGATATTACGATCAGGCTTGTGAAAACCTGAAACTATTGAAAATAAAAACAATTGATACACTTCCCTGCTTGAACGGATGAGTTATTCAGTGAAAAGATTACGTTCATAACTATCTAATAATCAAGGCTTATAAGAATGTACATTTTTGCATAACAAGAGTGTACATTCTTGTTATACTAAAGTGTACAATATTGTCATGCATAAGTGTACAATCTTATAAAACATGAGCTACAAGTGAATGCATACCATTCTACTTGTAGCTCATATTTATAATGCAAGTTATAAAATTCAGCTGCCTATAAGGCAAGCCATTTCAGTTACCACTTCAAATCCGGGAAATAACTCGTCAGGCAATTCCTCAAAATACTCAATGTAATGGGTTTCACCAATACCTCTGTTGCTCCACATTTCATTGCATTTTCTTTATCGGAACTGAATGCATATGCAGTCTGCATTATGATAGGTATTTTCTGATCCTCTTTACGAATAATCACTGTTGCGTCCAAACCAGTCATTATCGGCATTTTAATATCCATAAGTATCGCTGCAGCTTTGCCACGATTCTCATTGAACAACTTCACTATTTCCTCTCCGTTCTTAGCCCACAGGATATCACATTTTTTTCCTATGATAGCCTTTATCAATTTGAAATTACTGTCATCGTCTTCCGCCACCAGTATTAGCGGACGGAAGTCTGTTGTTGATTCATTTTCCATTATAATGATTGTTATATTCGCGTGTACATATTTAAGTATATCGTATTATATCATACGCATTCAGCGCGCAAGTTATAAAAAAAAATAATATAAATGATTATCTTTGCCAAAAAAGCGAAGATAAGCTGCACCTTGGCATAAAAAATGAACTCGTTCATTTTATTCTACTCCCGGTTTGCATTATCTTTGCACCTCATTTTAACGAACATATATGATTTCAGTAGACGGAGTTGCCGTAGAATTCGGCGGAACCACCTTATTTAGTGATATTTCTTTTGTAATTAACGAAAAAGACCGTATTGCCCTGATGGGTAAAAACGGAGCAGGTAAAAGCACACTGCTTAAAATATTGGCAGGAGCCCGCCAGCCGACCCGAGGGAATATTTCGGCTCCCAAAGAGTGTGTTATTGCTTATCTTCCACAGCATTTAATGACCGAAGACGGACGTACCGTATTTGAGGAAACAGCACAGGCGTTCGCTCATCTGCATGAAATGGAGGCCGAAATAGAACAATTAAATAAAGAACTGGAGACCCGCACCGATTATGAAAGTGACAGTTATATGGAACTGATTGAAAAGGTTTCGTCACTGAGTGAAAAGTTCTATTCGATTGATGCAACCAACTATGAAGAGGATGTAGAAAAAGCATTATTAGGACTCGGTTTCGTGCGTGAGGACTTCCATCGGCAAACAAGTGACTTCAGCGGTGGCTGGCGTATGCGCATCGAACTGGCAAAACTGTTACTGAAAAAGCCGGACGTATTGCTACTGGACGAGCCGACCAACCACCTGGATATTGAGTCTATACAATGGCTGGAAGATTTCCTCATCAACAATGGTAAAGCGGTAATCGTAATCAGCCATGACCGTAAATTCGTTGACAATATCACCACCCGTACCATCGAGGTGACGATGGGACGCATCTACGACTATAAAGTTAACTACTCCCAATATCTGCAATTACGCGCAGAACGTCGTGTGCAGCAGCAAAAACAGTATGACGAACAACAGAAATTCATTGCCGAAACCACCGAATTCATAGAACGGTTCAAAGGAACATACTCCAAAACCCTGCAAGTACAAAGCCGTGTAAAGATGCTCGAGAAACTGGTATTGCTGGAAGTGGACGAAGAAGATACATCGGCTTTACGCCTGAAGTTTCCGCCTTCTCCCCGTTCGGGTAGTTATCCGGTAATTATGGACAATGTAGGTAAAACCTATGGCGAACATACAGTATTCAAAAATGCTTCACTCACTATAGAACGCGGAGATAAGGTAGCATTTGTCGGAAAAAACGGTGAAGGTAAATCCACATTAGTGAAATGTATCATGAAAGAAATCGAACATGAGGGTACATTGACTCTGGGACACAACGTACAGATAGGATACTTCGCACAAAACCAGGCCTCACTGTTAGACGAGAACCTAACCGTATTCCAGACCATCGACGATGTGGCTAAAGGAGAAATCCGTAATAAGATACGCGACCTGTTAGGAGCTTTCATGTTTGGCGGACCGGAAGAATCAATGAAGAAGGTGAAAGTACTATCGGGAGGCGAGCGTACACGTTTAGCTATGATTAAGCTATTACTCGAACCGGTAAACCTGCTGATTCTGGATGAGCCTACCAATCATCTTGACCTCAAAACAAAGGATATCCTGAAACAGGCTTTAATTGATTTTGACGGTACGTTGATTGTCGTTTCACATGACCGTGACTTCCTGGACGGACTGGTAACAAAAGTATACGAATTCGGCAATAAGAAAGTAAAAGAACACTTGTGCGGTATCTACGAATTTCTTGAAAAGAAAAAGATGGACTCTCTGCAGGAGTTAGAAAAGAAATAGTGGTACTTCCCGCACGGGGAGGTACGCCAAGCGATGGGTATATTTTGAAACGCGGATTAACGCGAATTTGCGCAAATTAAAAGACTGTTATTCTATCTCGTCTTTCTTTGTGCAAATCCGCGTTAATCTGCGTTTTATTGAATAATAATACTCTATGGAACTCTGTGAGCCTCTGTGGTGAAATCCCTCCAAATTATCTTTTTAATATTTTAAGTACTATAATTTGCTATTCGATAAGGTAAATCCTATCTTTGCCAGCCGATTAAAGTTTTAAATTTGAAGAACAAAAGGTACATATTCTATATTCTATTTGTCATCAGCATCATTATGCTGGCAGTACCCCTTGTTCCCCATCATCACCATGCCAATGGGATGATTTGCATGAAACATGATGTAACACCCGAAGAACAATGCCCTGTACACAATCACCACCGGGAAAATGACTCCTGCTGCAGTAACGAATGTCTGGCGCGTTTTTCATCTCCTGCACCCAGTGCGCAGGTAGATTTGGGACCACAACATATGTTTGTTGCAATCTTATTCACCGACTTTATAATTGAAAATCTACTCCGACCTCAGGAAAAACAATTCACTAACGAATATGTCTACCGAGAGTCTTTACACGGCACGAATATCACTCGTGCCTTCGGACTTCGTGCCCCTCCATCTACATTCGTCTAACCGAACAATGTAGCTATTACATTGTTTGCAAGACTGTTGCACCCGCAAACCTCTACTTTTGCAGGGTGAATTGTGACGAATTTACAAAAACGAAATCATTAAGAATGTATTTTATATAATCATGAAGAAACTTATCTTTATGGGAGTTCTGGGATTGTTTATTCTGGGCTCCTGCAACAACAAACCGGGAAATAATCCCGAGGAACACAATCATGGTACCGAGGCTCACAACCATGACCACGAAGGACACGATCACGAAAATGAAGGACACAGCGCCACCAAAGAGTGCGAGGGACATGACCACGGTAGCGAGGCTTCCGAAAGCGAACATAGTGATGAAATCATTCTGCCCAAAGCTAAGGCAGAAGCTGCCGGAGTGAAGGTGAGCACTATTGAACCGGGGACTTTTGAACAAGTAATAAAGACCAGCGGACAAGTACTTGCCGCACAGGGAGACGAAAGCGTAGCTGTAGCTACGGTAGCCGGTGTTGTCAGCTTTCACGGTAAAGTTACCGAGGGCATGAGTGTAGGGAAAGGCAGTACCCTGCTGACCATCTCATCCAGTAATATAGCAGATGGTGACCCGGTGCAACGTGCCCGTATTGCCTATGAAATCTCAAAGAAAGAATACGAACGTATGAAAGCGTTGGTTAAAAACAAAATCGTATCCGACAAAGATTTCGCACAAGCCGAACAAAATTACGAGAATGCCCGTATCAGCTACGAAGCACTCGCCAAAGGAAATACCAAAGGCGGACAGGCCATATCTTCTCCTATCGGCGGATATGTGAAAAATATCTTAGTCAAAGAGGGAGATTATGTTACCATCGGACAACCGTTGGTCAGCGTAACACAAAACCGTCGTCTTTTCCTGCGCGCAGAAGTTTCAGAGAAATACTACCCATATCTGCGCACTATTGGTTCGGCTAACTTCAAAACGCCGTATGATAATAAGGTGTATGCACTGAAAGAATTAAGCGGACGCCTCCTTTCGTTTGGCAAGTCTGCCGGAGATAATTCATTCTATGTTCCGGTAACATTTGAGTTTGACAACAAAGGAGATATTATTCCCGGTTCGTTTGTAGAGGTATATCTACTGTCAACCCCAATGGAAAACGTTATCTCGCTCCCCCGCACTGCACTGACAGAGGAACAAGGATTATTCTTTGTCTATTTGCAACTGGATGAAGAAGGGTATAAAAAGCAGGAAGTGACCTTAGGTGCAGATAATGGGCAAAGCGTACAGATACTTACAGGCGTCAAAGCCGGCGATCCTGTTGTTGTCAGCGGTGCCTACCAGGTGAAACTGGCTTCGGCAAGTAATGCGATACCGGCACATAGTCATGAACACTAAAAGGATTTACGATTGGACGATTTACAATTTACGATTGAAATTACTTTGATTTACAATCTCTTTCATCAATCGTAAATTGTAAATCGTCTAATCGTAAATAATTGTAATTTTAATCGTAAATTGTAAATTGTCTAATTGTAAATCATTGTAAATCGTCTAATCGTAAATAATTTCATGTTAAATAAAATTATACATTTCTCTCTTCAGAACCGCATCCTGGTACTCGTAGCCTCGGTGTTGTTGCTGATTGGCGGTACGTATACCGCAATGCATACAGAAGTGGACGTATTTCCCGACCTCAACGCGCCAACAGTGGTCATCATGACTGAGGCCAATGGTATGGCAGCCGAAGAAGTGGAACAGCTCGTCACCTTTCCCGTAGAAACTTCTGTGAATGGTGCAACAGGTGTGCGCCGCGTACGCTCTTCTTCTACAAATGGATTTTCTGTAGTTTGGGTAGAATTTGACTGGGGAACAGATATTTATCTGGCCCGGCAGATTGTAAGTGAAAAACTGGCAGTAGTCAATGAGTCACTGCCCGCTAATGTGGGCAAACCAACACTTGGCCCACAGTCTTCCATATTGGGTGAGATGCTGATTATCGGCCTTACCGCAGATTCAACATCTATGCTCGACCTGCGTACTATCGCCGACTGGACAATTCGTCCGCGTCTGCTTTCAACAGGAGGTGTGGCACAAGTAGCCGTTTTGGGTGGCGATTTGAAAGAGTATCAAATACAACTCGACCCGGAACGGATGCGTCACTATGGGGTATCTATGGGTGAAGTAATGAACACCACCCGGGATATGAATCTCAACGCCAACGGTGGAGTACTTTATGAATATGGAAACGAATATATAGTACGCGGAGTACTCTCTACAGATAAAGCAGATCAGCTGGGAAAAGCTGTAGTGAAGAGTATAAACACCGTACCTGTACTATTGGAAGATATAGCAGATGTAACTATCGGACCGAAAGCTCCGAAGTTGGGCACAGCCTCGGAACGGGGAAAACCTGCTGTATTGCTGACAGTTACCAAACAACCTTCTACCAGTACACTGGAACTGACGGATAAACTGGAAGCTTCTTTAAAGGATTTACAGAAGAACCTACCTGCGGATGTGAAGGTTTCTACCGATATTTTCCGTCAAAGCCGTTTTATCGAAAGTTCTATCGGAAACGTGAAGAAGTCTTTGCTGGAAGGAGGTATCTTTGTTGTGATCGTGCTCTTCCTGTTCCTGGCAAATGTACGAACCACAATTATTTCACTGGTAACACTGCCAATTTCACTGATTGTTTCCATCCTCACTCTTCATTATATGGGGATGACTATTAATACAATGAGTCTTGGCGGTATGGCAATTGCCATCGGTTCACTGGTGGACGATGCTATTGTAGATGTGGAAAACGTATATAAACGACTCCGTGAGAACCGGATGAAACCGGAAGCTGAACGTCTCCCGGTACTCGACGTGGTATTCAATGCCTCTAAAGAGGTGCGTATGCCCATTCTGAACTCTACACTGATCATTGTAGTGAGTTTCGTACCCCTCTTCTTCCTTACAGGTATGGAAGGACGTATGTTAGTACCACTGGGCGTTGCTTTTATTGTGGCACTGTTCGCTTCTACAATAGTGGCTTTAACACTTACTCCGGTACTATGCTCTTATCTGTTGGGTAGAAACAAGAGTGACAAAATCCCCAAAGAAGCATTCGTAGCACGCTGGTTGAAAGGTGTTTATGAAAAAGCATTGAGATGGGTACTTAATCACAAGCGAATCACGTTGGGAAGTACCATTGCTCTGTTTATTGTTGCTTTGGGATGTTTCTTTACGTTAGGACGCTCCTTCCTACCGCCTTTCAACGAAGGTTCGTTTACCATCAATATATCTTCGCTACCGGGTATCTCTCTGGAAGAGAGTAACAAAATGGGGCACCGTGCGGAAATGTTGCTATTAACTATCCCTGAAATACAGACCGTGGCCCGCAAAACCGGGCGTGCCGAACTGGATGAACATGCCCTGGGAGTGAATACCTCGGAGATAGAAGCACCATTTGAACTGAAAGACCGTTCGCGCAATGAGCTCATTGCAGATGTACGTGAGAAACTGGGTACAATCACCGGAGCAAATATCGAGATCGGCCAGCCTATCAGCCACCGTATCGACGCTATGCTATCCGGAACAAAAGCCAATATCGCTATTAAGCTTTTCGGAGATGACTTAAACAAAATGTTCTCTTTGGGTAATGAAATAAAAGGGGCTATTGAAGGTATTCCCGGTATTGCCGACCTGAATGTGGAACAACAGATTGAACGCCCACAGCTAAAAATCACTCCGAAACGTGAAATGCTTGCCAAATATGGTATCACCCTGCCAGAGTTCTCGGAATATATCAATGTAGCATTGGCAGGTGAAGTCATTTCACAGGTTTACGAAAAAGGCAAGGCATTCGATCTCATTGTTAAAGTGAAAGATAACTTCCGTGATGAAGCCGAGAAGATACGTAACCTGATGGTAGATACATCGGACGGAAAGAAGGTACCCCTAAGTTACGTAGCTGATGTTGTTTCGGCTATGGGTCCCAATACCATTAACCGTGAAAACGTGAAACGTAAGATTGTGATTTCTGCAAACGTAGCCGACCGCGACCTTCGCAGCGTAGTAAATGATATACAGAAAAAGATAGATACCTCCGTAAAGCTCCCGGAAGGGTACCATATTGAATATGGAGGGCAATTTGAAAGCGAACAGGCAGCAAGCCGCACGCTGGCCTTGACTTCCTTCATGAGTATCGTTATAATCTTCTTACTGCTGTACCATGAGTTCCGGAGTGTAAAAGAGTCCGGAGTGATTCTGCTGAACTTGCCGTTGGCGCTGATTGGTGGCGTATTTGCGCTACTCATCACCACAGGTGAAGTCAGTATCCCGGCCATCATCGGATTTATCTCTCTGTTTGGTATCGCTACACGTAATGGTATGCTACTTATCAGCCATTACAATCACCTGCAACAGGAAGAGGGTATGGGAGTATACGACAGTGTAATTCATGGTTCACTGGACCGGTTGAATCCTATTTTGATGACAGCACTCTCCAGTGCTCTGGCGCTGATACCACTGGCCCTGAGTGGTGATCTGCCGGGTAACGAGATACAAAGTCCAATGGCAAAAGTAATCCTCGGAGGTCTTTTAACATCGACTTTCCTGAACGGATTTATCATTCCCATTGTATACCTGATGATGCATCACCGCTCCCCACAGAAGGAGGAGATATACCAAACGATAGATGATGGGAATATCCCTAATGAAACGAATGAATAATAGAATGAAATGAAAAGAATAACGATATTTACTGCCGCACTCCTTGCCATTGCAGGAGTGCAGGCACAAAGTAACATAGAACAGGTGCTTCGGAATATCGAAGCTAACAATAAGGAGTTGCAGGCAAACGCCCAGCTTATCTCTTCACAGAAGCTGGAAGCAAAGACTGATAATAACCTTGCAGATCCCAGTCTCTCTTATGCTCACCTTTGGGGCGCAAAAGACAAAAATGAGACAATCGGAGAGCTTGTTGTTTCTCAAAGCTTCGACTTTCCCAGTCTCTACGCCAGCCGTGCAAAACTGAACCGCCTGAAAACAAGCTCTTTCGACGGACAGGCAAGTATCTTCCGGCAAGGTATCCTGCTACAGGCCAAAGAAGTATGTCTGGACATTATCATGCTTCGCCAGCAAAAGCAGATCTTACAAGAACGTTTACGCAATGCGGAAGAGCTTTCGGCAATGTACAAGAAACGCTTGCAAACAGGCGATGCCAACATTATTGAAACGAACAAGATCAACCTGGAACTGCTAAATGTCAAAACAGAGGCTTCGCTAAACGAAACAGCCTTGCGTAACAAGCTTCAGGAACTGAATACCCTGAATGGAAATATTCCTGTAGTATTTGAGGGGAATACATATCCGGCAGTTATCTTCCCTTCGGACTATCAGATGCTTAAAGCGGAAGTACTCGCTGCGGATCCAACCCTGCAGACACTTGCCAGTGAGAGTGCAGCTGCCCGTAAGCAGATTGGTGTCAACAAACAAGGCTGGTTGCCGAAACTGGAGTTAGGATACCGTCGGAATACCGAATCAGGTACTCCTTTCAATGGTGTAGTGGTAGGTTTCTCTTTTCCGATCTTTGAAAACAAAAGCAAAGTAAAGATAGCAAAAGCACAAGCCATGAATACAGATTTCCTGAAAGAAAGTGCCATGTTGCAGGCAGAATCACAAGTAGCACAACTTTATCAGGAGGCACAAACTTTGCGCAGCTCAATGGACGAGTACGAAAAAACCTTCCAGGCGCAGCAAGATCTCGAAATGCTGAAACAAGCACTGACCGGTGGGCAGATCAGCATGATTGAGTACTTTGTAGAAGTCTCGGTAGTATATCAAAGCAAACAAAATTATCTGCAACTGGAAAACCAGTATCAGAAGGCAATGGCAAAGATATATAAGAACCAATTATAGAACCGATTTCACTTCTGCCAGACATTGTTTGAAGCTTTTTGTTGACAAAGACAAGAGAATACATTATATTTGCAGCAAACATAAAATACTGATTATGAAACCTAAACATTTCTATCAGACAGCTTTGTGCTGCATCCTTACTCTGCTGAGCGCATGTAAGGACGACAACGACAGTCCGCTCCGCTTTTATAACGACACATACGAAGTCCCTATGGGAGGTATACGCTACCTGGGGTTGGAAAGCGGAAACGGTGATTATTCATTAGAAGTAAAAGATCAACGTCTTGTCAGTGCACAAGTGGAACAGGGATGGTCGACTCCGGGTGGTAGTGCCATCTATGTCCGGGGAATCCTTACGGGAAAAACAACCTTGAAAGTCACAGACTATGCAACGTTGGAAAGTTGTCTTTTGACAATTAAAGTAGTGGATAATTACGAAACAATGCGGCTATCCCGTGGATATGGATCTGCACTGTCTGAGAATGGAACGGCGGACATGCTGCCCGGCATTTCGGATATATTTCTTATCAATAATCGTGCACGGGATGCATATTTCTTCAGACAGGGACCTCAAACAGCCTTTTCATCCGGGTTGGTACTGGTAGCAAAAGGAAATTATGTACTCGAACCGGGAATGGACGACCAGGCCAATATGACACTCACCTTTACAGAGAGTGTGGAGCACGCAGAAGCCCTGACCGGTTCACATAAGTTCATCCTTCACGGCAATCCGTATATACTCCACCGGTTGGACAAGAACCTGAATCTGAATTGGGATACTCCACCGACAGGAGATACGCGGACATCGCCCGAGCCTCCTCCTTCTTACATTCTGGAAGAAGAAGGAACAGGAAAGCAGTTGAGCTTTTCATTCACCGGACTGGAAATGCCAGAAGGAATATTGCCTTAACCGGGAAGAAAACAGCCGGCTCCGATGTCTGGTGTCATCACAGGATACGTATCTCTTCGGGCAAATATCCGCTGCGAATACGCCACTCCTGCGGATAAAGATTATTGGCACGATTGCCTATATTCTTCACAAAACCGAGGGGAACCGATCTATAAGTAAGCAATACATAACCACGAGGGGCCGTCTCTGATAAAGAGATGGCCTCTTTGCGTAAAAAAGCAATGGCTTGTTCGTAACTGATTTCTTCTGTAGAGAAAATACCCGGTTGCAATGCCCGGCTCATAGCAAGTGCATGATCGGGAATAAGATCTTTCCCTTTCACTTCTCCCACTGTGATACCCGCTTGTACTATGCGGAGAAACTGCTGTAAAGTGGCAAGTTCACCGATGTATTCTTTAGGAAATGCAGTAATCGTGTTTCCATTTACTGACAGTTCATACGCTTCAGGAACTGCAAGCCAGCTTTTTGCTGTCGCTAATTGTTCTTTACCAATCGGTGCAGGAGCTGCTTTACCTCGCATAGCAGACACTTTTTTACGGATAGCCTTTCCATTGCCGGCTTCATAAGCAAATACCTCCGAACCTGCAGCACCGTACATTTCTTTCTCTCTTTCCGGTTTCCGAAGTGCGGCAAGAAAGAACCCCTCTCCTCTCGTTTTATGAGGCAAAAAACGGTAGACCGGAAAGTCTGTTCCTGTTAGCAGGTCTCCTGTGATGTCCCACTCCGAAGAAATATCCAACGGAAGTACTTCAGCTCCGAATTCATCACAAATCCACTGCACATTTTCTTCGTCCTCCTTCGTGTTATAAGTACAAGTACTGTATATAAGTATCCCACCCGGTTTAAGACATTGCCAGATATCAGCAATAATACGGCGTTGACGTTGCCAGCATATTTCAACGTTATCCGAGTTCCACTCTTCAATTGCGCGAGGATCTTTGCGGAACATACCTTCGCCGGAACAGG
The DNA here is from genome assembly GCF_949740115.1 of Bacteroides sp. 41_26. Lineage (NCBI taxonomy): Bacteria > Pseudomonadati > Bacteroidota > Bacteroidia > Bacteroidales > Bacteroidaceae > Bacteroides > Bacteroides sp. 41_26. Next base: position 10,184 of record NZ_CATJGZ010000073.1, on the reverse strand, counting down.
GTACATCGGTGAGTATTACATCAAAAAAACTTCCAAGATGTGAGAAATCTGCCGGATCATTGTTCGTCACTACAACCCCGGGATACCCCCACTTTGTCAGATTCTCTGCAAGTATCTGCGAACGATTGCGGATCACTTCATTTGCAACCAACAGACTTCCTGTCGGCAAAAGGCTACAGGCATGGGTAGACTTCCCACCGGGAGCAGCGCAAAGATCAAGCATCACAACAGGGTCTTCGGATAGATATTGTTGCAACACCTGACCAACAAACATAGACGAGGCTTCCTGCACATAGTAACAACCGGCATGAAAAAGAGGATCAAAAGTAAACGTCAGACGCTGATCGAGATAATACCCCTCTTTGCACCAGGGAACTTGTTTTAGTTGAGAGTTGAGAGTTGGAAGTTGAAAATTAACTGCGCTATCAGGCTGCATAGTAACTTTCAACTTTCCACTTTCAATTTTCAATTGATTAAGCCGGATACTGACAGGAGGTTCCTGCTCCAGGGCGGCAGATAACTTTTCATATTCTTCGTTGCCCAACAAGGTACGGGTATAGTCAATAAAAGAGGCTGGCAAATTCATTGGATTTCCTTTTTATATGTATTAAAACCGATTGGATTACGGGGTTTACTCGCATCTTTCTCTTTGGTCTGTAACTCCGCAAGAGTCCGATTTATCAATTCTATCTGCATACGCGTATCATCATTTATATCATTATGATCGGCAACTCCATCCATTTTCTTCTGTTAATTCCTGCAAATATCAAAAATATTTTGTCTCTTTGCAACTTTCCGGCAGGTTAACTACGTCTAATAACCAAAGAAACAAAAAAAATTACAAGATATGAAAAGAATTTTAATTGCTCTAATGGTGGCAACTCTCTACTGCTCCATGTCATTTGCACAAAAGCAGAAAACCGTCTACAAAGATAGTACCGGACAGGTAACAATTACAGTTAGCAAAACCAATGATGATTCGGTCTATACCCCCAAATACAAAGATACAGCAGAGGATGGAGTAACCGTAGAAAGCGAATCAACTGATTCCTATGACAGTACATACAGTTATACTGGCTTTAATGATGAAGACTTCTCTTTAATCAAAGACTTTAGCGGCATGGCTTCCAAAGGCATTGCTCTTGCATTCTTCATCTTGATATTAGTTTTCGGTTTCCCTATTTTTGTTATCTTCATTGCGTTTTACTTCCGCTACAAAAACCGGCGTGAACGTTACAAACTGGTAGAAAAAGCCATTGCTGCCGGACAGCCCATTCCGGAAGGTATTCTTAAAGAGAGCCTGAATACAGACACACGTTCCAAAGGAATTAAAAACATGTGCCTCGGCGCCGGATTGTTCATCTTCCTTTGGGCTATAACAGACAGCTTTGCTCTGGGGTGTATAGGCCTACTGATAATGTTCACCGGCCTCGGACAATGGTTGGTTGCCCGTAATCAACATCCTACTGACGAGCAAAAATGAGTCAGATCAACGACATATCGTTAGTCGCACAGGTCGTGGTGTTTAAAAACGCCAAGGCCTTCAACCAGTTGGTGCAGAAGTATCAATCGCCTATCCGGCGCTTCTTCCTCAACCTGACGTGCGGCGACAGCGATTTGAGCGACGATCTGGCACAAGATACATTTATCAAAGCATATACAAGTATAGCAACCTTTAAAAATCTTTCAAATTTCTCAACATGGCTTTATCGTATTGCTTATAATGTATTTTATGATTATATTCGCAGTCGGAAGGAAACAACCGAACTGGACTCCAGAGAGGTAGATGCTACCAATTGTGTTGAACAGGAAAACGTAGGACAACGCATGGACATTTACCAATCACTTGAAAAGCTAAAAGAAGTGGAACGAACCTGTATCACTTTGTTCTATATGGAAGATGTAAGTATAGACAAAATTGCGGGAATTGTGGGTATACCGGCAGGAACAGTAAAAAGTCACCTGTCGCGTGGTAAAGAGAAATTGGCTATGTATTTAAAACAAAATGGTTATGATGGAAACAGATGATAAACTAATACGGGAATTCTTTGCAAAACAAAAACAAGAAATACCCGATAATGGCTTTAGTCGCCGTGTAATGCACCATCTGCCCTACCGCACAGGACTATTGGTGAAAATATGGAGTGTATTTATTACGTTTGTGGCTGTGGTGCTGTTCTTTGCTTTCGACGGACTTCAGGCAGTAGTAGGTACTGCACGTGATATATTTGTATCGATGGTACAAAGCGGAGCCGCAACTGGCATTGATCTCAAATCGCTGATTATCGCTGCAGTGGTACTCATGTTTCTGGGAGTACGCAAGGCATGGTCGATGGCATAAGAAAAGCAGAGTAAAAAGTAAACTTTTTACTCTGTAATATAGTATATTGGTAAACGTATAACAATCACACATTCAATTTAATATGGAATAAAAGAGGGAAGTCTTTACTTTCCTCTTTTATGCTTATACAAAGCAAAGGAATTTCAATCAACAGGCTCCATATGCCCTGTGAAGGGGGTATATAGATCTCGTTTGAAATCGGCATATCAACAATATCCCGGTAGCAAACAGTCCGCTTGATAGCAGCAAACTTTTTTTCATCAGTAAATAATATTCTATCTCTTAGTCTGGTGAAACGGAACATCAAATGATAGGAGAACAGTTTTCATTTTGTTAAAGTATGATAAATTTGCTCTTAACAGAAAAGAGCTCCGAACAGAGAAGTTGTATCTTTGTTTCCTTAGTAAACTAAATAAAGACTGCAAGTTTTGAGACTACATATATTTTTTATTTTGTTGTTTTTGACAATAAGCAACATAAAAGCAGATGAAATAGATAGCTCATGGGTACAGCGACAAGACACTACCGAATTACCCAGTGACCAGATGGTACTCAATTTCCTCCGGGAATCGGGTATTCCTATTACGCATGGTAATAAAGTAAAGTTACTCAAAAGCGGACGCGAGAAATTTGAGGATCTCTTTGAAGCTATTCGCGGCGCTAAACACCATATACACCTGGAATACTTTAACTTCCGGAATGATTCCATTGCCAACGCTCTTTTTGACCTCTTGGCCGAAAAAGTAAAGGAGGGAGTGGAGGTACGCGCCTTATTCGATGCTTTCGGTAACTGGTCTAATAATAAGCCGCTAAAGAAGCGTCATCTCAAAGCAATCCGTGAACGAGGTATCGAAATAGTCAAGTTCGATCCATTTAAGTTTCCCTATATCAATCACGCAGCACATCGGGATCATCGGAAAATAGTTGTTATCGATGGGAAAATAGGTTACACCGGAGGAATGAATATAGCAGATTATTACATCAACGGACTCCCCAAAATTGGTACATGGCGTGATATGCACATCCGTATTGAAGGCCCGGCAGTAGACATTCTGCAAGAAATCTTCCTCACAATATGGAACAAAACAGCCAAGCAAGATATCACAGGAGAGGCTTATTTCCCTGAACTTCCGGCTCCGGCAGATAGTATTGATGGAATTACCGTTGCTATCGTCGACCGTACACCGAAAAAGAATACCCGCATGCTCAGCCATACTTATGCCATGTCTATCTATGCGGCAAAAGAAAATGTACGAATAGTGAATCCTTACTTCGTACCCACCTCTTCGATCCGGAAAGCACTAAACTACGCACTTGAGAAAGGTACAAAGGTAGAGATTATGATCTCCTCTAAGGCAGATATACCTTTCACGCCGGATGCTTCGCTCTATAAAGTACATAAGCTAATGAAACGTGGCGCGGATATATATCTGTACAATGGCGGATTTCATCACTCGAAAATCATGATGGTGGACGAGACCTTTTGTACCGTAGGCACTGCCAATCTTAACAGCCGAAGCCTGCGCTACGACTATGAAACAAATGCTTTTATCTTTGACAAAGAGTTTACAGCACAACTTGACAGTGTATTTGAGGCTGATACCCAACATTGTACAAAGCTCACACCTGAAATATGGAAAAAGCGTTCACCGTGGAAGAAGTTCGTCGGATGGTTTGCTAACCTATTTACTCCCTTTTTATAATCTGCATAGATTCTAACTACTTACTACTGGATTCTAACTACTTTTTTTCTACCTTTGCAGTATGAAACAGTATTTAGATTTACTCAACCGTGTACTTACCGAGGGTGCTGAAAAGAGTGACCGCACCGGTACTGGTACAATCAGTGTTTTCGGACATCAGATGCGCTTCAATCTCGACGAGGGATTCCCTTGCCTGACGACAAAGAAATTGCACCTGAAATCTATTATATATGAACTATTATGGTTCTTGCAGGGAGATACGAATGTAAAATATCTGCAAGATAACGGGGTTCGTATCTGGAATGAATGGGCCGACGAAAAAGGAGAACTAGGACATATCTATGGCTATCAGTGGCGTTCATGGCCTGACTACAAAGGCGGTTTTATCGATCAGATCAGTGAAGTGGTAGATACAATCAAGCATAATCCTGACTCCCGGCGAATCATCGTAAGTGCCTGGAATGTAGGGGACCTCGATAATATGAACCTGCCTCCATGCCATGCTTTCTTCCAGTTTTACGTAGCCAACGGACGTCTGAGTCTGCAACTCTATCAACGGAGTGCAGATATTTTTCTGGGAGTTCCGTTCAATATCGCCTCTTATGCCCTGTTATTGCAAATGATGGCGCAAGTGACCGGATTGAAAGCCGGAGATTTCGTACATACATTGGGAGATGCGCATATCTACCTGAACCATCTGGAACAGGTAAAGCTGCAATTAACCCGTGAACCACGTCCGCTACCCCAAATGAAGATAAATCCGGATGTAAAAAGTATCTTCGACTTCAAATTTGAAGATTTTGAATTAATAAACTATGATCCGCATCCACATATTGCAGGAAAAGTCTCGGTATAAATCAGTAGCTAGAATTTAGTAGTTGGTAGTTAGAAGCTATGCAGCATGATCGTATTTTTATGATCTGACGACATATTCCATAGATTCCAACTTCTAAATTCTAACTACTAAATTCCAATAAACATTATGAGTAAAATCAGCATTATAGCCGCTGTAGATCGCCATATGGCTATCGGCTTCAAAAATAAACTTTTGTTCTGGTTGCCCAATGACCTCAAACGTTTTAAAGCACTCACCACAGGAAATACAATTATAATGGGGCGAAAAACATTCGAGTCACTTCCTAAAGGTGCACTTCCCAATCGCCGCAATATTGTTCTTTCTTCCAATCCGGCAAATAGCTTTCCCGGTGCCGAGGTTTTCACTTCTTTGGAAGCTGCTTTGCAAAATTGCCGCGAAGATGAGCATGTTTACGTCATCGGCGGAGAAACTGTATACCGCCAGGCTATTGTCCTAGCTGACGAACTCTGCTTGACTGAAATAGATGATGAAGCCCTGGAAGCCGATGCTTTCTTCCCTTCAGTAGACCTTACAGTATGGCACGAAAAAAACAGAGAAGTCCATCCTGCGGATGAAAAACATCTCTGCTCCTATGCGTTCGTTGATTACACCAGATAGTTACGGATAGAACGAATCACTCCTGATCGTCTGTGTCCACTATAATTGGCATCTGCCGTTTAATAGCTTCATGGAAAGAGATAAGCGTCTCAGTACGTGCCAACCCCAACGGTTGCAGCTTATCATGAATGACACTCAACAGATGATGATTATTCTTTGCATAAATCTTGATGAACATATCATATTTACCTGTAGTGAAATGACATTCCACCACCTCTGGTATAGCTTCCAAAGCTTTTGTCACAGAATCAAATGATTCCGGGTCCTTCAGGTAAATTCCAATGTAAGCACACGTCTCATACCCGATTTTTTCAGGGTCGATGACAAACTCCGAACCCTTCAATATCCCCAGATTAGTCAGCTTCTGTATACGCTGGTGGATAGCTGCACCCGAAACATTACACGCTCGTGCCACTTCCAGAAAAGGAATACGTGCATTATCTGCTATCAGCTTCAGAATCTGCTCATCTAAAGTATCCAATTGATGATGTCCCATTTTAAATCAATTTGTTTTAATACATGAATGTTATTGCAAAGTTAGATAATTTTTTGGCAATAAATACTATGATTTATTACTTTTATTTCTAAATATGGGATAAGTCAGCAATTGTTCGTACCTTTGTAAAAACATAAATATACGTTAAATATGAAACGAAATACTACCCTCATACTATGCCTTTTGATGGTAATAAACATACACGCACAAGGGTTTACAGACTTTTTCAAGGACAAAACATTACGAGTAGATTATATTTTCACCGGTGATGCCAAACACCAATCGATCTATCTGGATGAACTTTCGTACCTGCCTTCATGGGCAGGGCGCAGACATCATCTCTCCGAACTTCCTTTAGAGGGTAACGGCCAAATCACAATGATCGATCTCACCACTCGAAAATGTATCTATAAAACCTCCTTTTCCTCTCTTTTTCAAGAGTGGCTTTCTACAGACGAGGCTCAGAAAACAGCAAAAGGATTTGAAAATACCTTTCTACTTCCTTATCCGCAACACCCGGTAGAGATAGAGATCACACTGCTCAACTCGTCACGAAAAGTAATGGCTCGTTTAAAACATATCGTACACCCCGATGATATACTGATTCATGAACGGGGTATCTCGCATATAACACCACATAAATACCTTCTGAAAAGTGGTAGTGAAGCAGATTGTATCGATGTAGCCATCTTGGCTGAAGGATATACTGAAGACGAAATGGATCTATTCTACAAAGATGCTGAAAAAGCATGCGAAAGTCTTTTCTTTTATGAACCATTCAAATCAATGAAAAACCGGTTCAATATTGTTGCTGTTGCCAGCCCATCAAAAGATAGTGGTGTCAGTGTACCACGAAAAAGCAATTGGAAACAAACTGCATTTAATTCTCATTTTGATACTTTCTATTCCGACCGTTATCTGACTACCAGTCGTGTAAAGTCTATACACAACGCGTTATCAGGTATTCCTTACGAGCATATTATCATCATCGTCAATACCAAAGAATACGGTGGTGGAGGTATCTATAACTCCTACACACTGACTGCTGCTCACCACCCTACCTTCAAACCCGTAGTAGTACACGAATTCGGACATAGTTTCGGAGGTTTAGGTGACGAATATTTTTATGAAGAAGATGTAATGACGGACACCTATCCGCTCAATGTGGAGCCTTGGGAACCGAATATCTCTACCCGTGTAGACTTCTCCTCCAAATGGGAAGATATGCTTCCGGCAGGAATTCCTGTTCCTACTCCTCCGCAAATGAATAAGCAGTACCCGGTAGGTGTTTATGAAGGTGGTGGATATTCAGCAAAAGGTATCTACCGTCCCTCTTTTGATTGCCGCATGCGAACAAATGAATATCCAACATTCTGTCCGGTATGCCAACGCTCTATTCGTAGAATGATTGAATTTTATACTAACAATAAATAAAGTAATAATCAAAAACCAGGTCTTTATGATTAGACTCCAACCTATCAGTACGTCTGACGTACAACATTATCAATTTATGGAGGATCTGCTTATTGCAGCCTTTCCACCAGAAGAATACCGCGAGCTGAAAGATTTGCGCGAATATACCAACCGTATTGGCAATTTCCATAATAATATTATTTTTGATGATGATACCCCTGTGGGGTTTATTACCTACTGGGACTTCGATCATTTTTATTATGTAGAACACTTTGCCATTAACCCGGCATTACGAAATGGTGGCTATGGCAAAAAAGTATTAGATTTCTTATGCAAAAAATTAAACCGTCCCATCGTTCTGGAAGTTGAAATGCCCCTGGAAGAAATGGCACAACGCCGTATTAACTTCTACAAACGACAAGGATTTGTTCTTTGGGAAAAAGAATACCACCAGCCTCCCTATAAAACCGGAGATCCTTTCTTACCGATGTATCTGATGGTACATGGCGATTTACAATGTGAACGGGATTTTGACACAGTAAAGAAAAAAATCCACAAGGAAGTCTATAATGTGAAAATGAATCCCTAAACATTCTCTTCATTTCATTCCAAAGAAAAAAAGGTGCTTAACTAAATAAATAGCTAAGCACCTTTTTCAAATATATTCAATCAACTCTATTCGCGGTACTGCGAAGAGTAGTTAATTTTCAAAGCATAAGCTTGACGAAGTGCATTCTTGATATCAGTTACGATACCCATCTTCGTATCCTTATCGATTTTCAGAGATACAGTCATCATTGCCTGATCAGATTCTTTCATACTTGATCTTTCTGCAATAATATAATCCTGAATTTCCGAAACTTCAGCGAAAGCATCATTCAATTGGATACGGCTCTCAGAACCCATCTTCTGACGAAACTCTCTCATTGGCTTTCCTACATACACAAATGTAACCAATGATTTCTTTTCAAGTTTTTCTAATTCTGTTGCTTGCGGAATCTTAAATTCAACCTTCAACGTTACCTCACGCATCGTTGTTACAATCATAAAGAAGAATAACAGCGTAAAGATAAGGTCAGGCAGAGAAGAAGTATTCAACGCAGGCATTTCACGTTTACCTGTTTTATTAAATTTTCCCATTACTTCTTTTCTCCATATTTTTTAGGTTCAGCTTCAGAAATCTTCTGAGGATAAATTTCACGAACAGCTTTCTGCTGATCTTCATTTAACTCTGAATATTTCTTTCCCCACTTTTCCTGAGACAGTTCATCTCTCAGTTCATTGTAAGCAGCAACCAATTCATTTTGTACGTCAATATATGCCTGATATGAAGAAGAACGGTCGTTCTGTAAAGAGACTACATGCTTTTCAGTGACCATCGTCGGACCAAAAAAGTCAACATCCTTTGATGTTTTTTCCGGCAACGACTCATCATTATATTTATTAGCAACAAACTCTTTAGTCTTCGCTCTCAACTGCTGAACATTCATGATTTCACCGTTAACCATCAACTGGTCATACATATTCAGGTAAATCTGTAGAACGTTGCGTTGCTTAACCTTGTCTTCATTCTTCTGCTCCTTATCATTTTCAGGCGGTGGCGGCAAACGTCTTGCCAAACCACGGTCCGTATCCATAGAAGTTGTAATCAAGAAGAAGATCAGCAACAAGAAAGCGATATCAGCCGTAGAACTTGAATTTATATCAGGAACTTTTCTTTTTCCTTTTGCCATAGTATTACTATATTTAATTGAGCAAGCTCAATTGGATTATGATAATTTCTTCTTAATGCTACTCAAGATGATAGCAACAACTGTTGCTCCCAAAAGGAAGTAGATTGAATAAAGGAACATATCAGTTAGCTTCAACCAAAAAGGAACATTGTCCGTTCCATCATATCCTGGTATTCTCAAAGTCTCTTCGCTACCCATAGCCCAAGAAACAACCAGTACAAGAACTAAAAGAATAAGACCAATCAATGATTTAATAGCGCTTACCGGATTATCTTTCAACGCTGAACCGAACTGGAATATAGCAGCAATAACAGTTGCAGCTACTGCAAGTCCGAAAAGTGCATACATCAAATACAATAATGCATCTGTATTTGCAGGTTGCCACATTTCCGGATCAACGCCTGCCAATGCAGCTGTTCCCTGAGCATCTCCTCCAAAATAAAAGAGACCTAATACCACCAGGATAAGAGCAAACATTGCGTACAGTACGTAGTACGATAATTTATATGATAACTTACTCATCTCAGATTATTTTTTGTATTTCAAGTTATATTTGATTACCATGTCAAGCAAAGAGATAGAAGAATCTTCCATTTCGCTTGTAAGAGCTTCGATCTTAGAAAGTACATAGTTGTAGAATACCTGAAGAATCAAAGCAACGATCAAACCGAAGATAGTTGTAATCAAAGCAACTTTCATACCACCTGCAACAACCGTCGGAGAGATATCACCTACTTGCTGGATCTTATCAAATGCCTGCACCATACCGATTACAGTACCCAAGAATCCTAATGACGGAGCCATTGCGATAAACAATGTGATCCAAGACATGTTCTTTTCCAAAAGACCGCCCTGAACACCGCCATAAGAAACGATAGATTTTTCAACTACATCGATACCCTGGTCGATTCTCATCAAACCCTGATAAGCGATAGAAGCGATAGGACCTCTTGTGTCACGAGCGATGGCTTTTGCACCTTCTACATCACCTTTATCCAATGCATCTTCGATACCTTTCAACAAT
>NZ_CATJGZ010000072.1:0-16308 GCF_949740115.1 Bacteroides sp. 41_26 | reverse complement strand
TGTTGATACTGCTATGGCAGAACTGAATACTGCATTCCAGGCTGCAAGTGCTGAAATGTATGCACAGAGCGGTGCTCAAGGTGGTGCTCAGGCTGGTCCGGATATGAACGCTGGACAACAAGCTGGTGGACAGTCTAATGGTGGACAGGATGAACATATTCAGGATGCAGACTTCGAAGAAGTGAAGTAAAATCGATCAGTAAACGATTAATATATTAAAAGAGAGAGCCGTAGGTCATTGACTTACGGCTCTCTCTCTTTTCTAGAAATCCTTTTAGGAGGAAGTATACTAACTAATCAAAAGTTGTACTTCTATTAGCACTATTTTTAATTAGTATTTTTCAACTTTGCAAAAGTGTACAATGATCCATAGCAAGAGTGTACATTATTGAGGTATAAAAGTGTACATTCTTATATTACTTGATTATCAGTGGTTTAAGATGGAAATATTGACTAATTCCGGATATAATGCAAAAGAAGAAAAATTATTCATCGAATTTTAATAGGGTTTTCTACTTCTAAGCGATCTTATAAGTAGAAAGCAAGAATTATTCACCTTTAAAATCATACGAAGATGAAAAAGTTAGTTGGAGTTATAATGGGCTGGTTGATATTTTTCTTACTATTGGATATTGCACCTTTGCAGGCACGGGAAGAAGTGGATGGCTATTTCACGGTTACAGGGGTTGTGAGAAACAAGGATGATAGGAAAAAGCTGGAGAATGTGAATGTTTCTGTGCCCGGTACAAATATTGGGACGGTAACAAATTCAGATGGTCTATTCTCTCTTAAGATCAAAGATGCTGAAATAGTCCGGGGGCTGGAAGTATCTCATATCGGGTACCTCAATACTCAGATCTCTTTGAAAGAAAATAAGGATTTATCTGCATTGACTGTATGGATGATGCCGGCACCTAATTTACTGAGTGAGATTGTGATTTTTGGTAATAATGCCCGTGGTATTGTGGAAGAAGCAATTAGAAAAATCCCGGTAAACTATTCTCCTAATGAGAATATGCTGACAACATTTTACAGAGAAACAGTACAAAAGAGGCGTCGTTATATCAGTGTGTCGGAGGCTGTTATAGATGTATATAAGACAGCTTATAATGACCGTGTACCTGTGAAAGATAAGGTACAACTCCAGAAAGGGCGTCGTTTGCTGAGTCAGAAAACCAGTGACACATTGGCTGTGAAGGTAGTGGGAGGTCCCAGTTTGGCTATTTATCTGGATGTCGTGAAGAATCAGGATGCATTGCTGAATATGGGAGATTTGGATTATTATGAATTTCACATCGAAGAGCCTGTGAATTTTGATAACCGTATGCAATATGTAATCAGTTTTCGGCCCAAAGTTAACCTGATGTATGCATTGTTTTATGGGAAACTATATATAGATTTTGAGAAGCTGGCATTTACTCGGGCAGAGTTCTCGCTGGATATGAAAAATAAAACGAAAGCCGTGGAAGCTATTTTACATAAGAAACCTTTGGGCTTACAGTTTAAGCCACAGGAAGTATCTTATCTGGTGACTTATAAAGAGCAGAATGGGAAGACGTATTTGAACTATATATGGAATACCATCCGTTTCAAATGTGATTGGAAGAAGCGCCTCTTCTCTTCGGGATATACAGTTTATTCTGAGATGGTGGTAACAGACAGGCAAGAGGATAACTTTACAGCTATTTCTAATAAGACGGCTTTCAAAGAAAAGCAAGTGTTTTATGATTTAGTAGATGAATACTGGAACGAAGATTTCTGGAAAGAATACAATATCATTGAACCTGCTGAGTCTTTGGAGCACGCTGTGAACAAATTGAAAAAGCAATCTCGTTAGAGTTCAGATAGTTTTTTATATATTTGGTACCAATAATGATTCGGGTATGCTAAATGAACTGTTCATACTTGCTAAAATAAAAGAGGGTGATATAAAAGCATTCGAGGAAATTTTCCGTCGCTATTATTCACCCCTTTGCTGGTATGCTGCAGGTATAACAGGCGAAGTGGAAGCTGCCGAAGAGATAGTAGAAGAACTCTTCTACGTATTTTGGAAAGACCGGGAACATTTGCAGATATTTCAATCCATTAAAAGTTATCTGTACAGGGCTGCACGCAATGAAGCGCTTCAATACTGCCAGCATAGAGAAGTCAGAGAACGGTATCGGGAGTATGTGCTGGCAGATAATGTTTCAGAACAGGTGTCTGATCCTCATCGGCAATTGGAGTATGAGGAGTTGCAGGAGGTTATCCGCCATACACTTGATAAACTGCCGGGGCGCAGACTCAGGATATTTGAAATGCATCGTATGGAAGGAAAGAAATATGTAGAGATTGCTTCGTCTCTTTCATTGTCTGTCAAAACAGTGGAAGCAGAGATGACAAAAGCACTCCGGACTTTACGAAATGAAATAGATAATTATATTCTTACGAAATGACTGAAGTAAATAAAAATAAAGTGAGGACAGATGAGGCATGGAGGCACTTGTATGCTCGTTTGGATAAAGACAGCCTGCTTGTAGAGGCGGGAGAGGAGGTGATCCGTCGTAGGCTTTTCTTAAAATGGGGAACTGTAGCTGCTGCTATGTTGGCAGGAGTGATCTGTCTGATGTCTGTTTGGTGGTTAATGCCGGGAAATGATACTGGAAATCTTAATCTGGTAACTCAGGAAAACAGAGAGAAGTCAACGCTGGTCACTACTCTTGAAGATGGCTCTATTGTTTATTTGGGGCAGGAGAGTGTATTACAGTACCCTGAACATTTTGCCACGGATAAGAGAGAGGTTAACTTGCATGGAGAAGCCTTTTTTGATGTAGCGAAGAAACATGGACAAACTTTCCTGATTGAAACCGAGAAGGTACAGATAGAAGTATTGGGTACAGCTTTTAATGTCCGTAGTAATGAAGAAGTTCCGTTTAGTTTGTCTGTGCGACGTGGTAAGGTGAAGGTATCACTGAAACGGGGAGGTCACAGTGTTCTTGTGAATGCGGGCGAAACGGTTACATTACAAGCACAACAGTTGCAGTTAAGTGAGACCTCAAAAGGTAATGAGTCTGATATTTATACAAAGAACATACGTTTTAAGGATGAAAGCCTGGAAGATATCCTGCAGGTAGTGAATGCTGAAAATTCTGCGTTGCAGATACAAGCAGGTTCATTGGATTTGGGTAAACGCAAGCTGACTATTGAGTTTCTGGACAACTCGCCCGATACGGTTGCCGAACTGATCTGTTGGGCGTTAAATTTGAAATGTACTCGTGAAGGAGATAAACTGATTTTGTCCGAACGATGATTCTTAAAGTTTAAAAATATGAAATTACATCCTCTCTGTCTGCTTTTCTTCGGACTGCTTTTTATTGCTGCTGGTACAATAAGAGCAGGTGGAGATGATGTTCTGGATCGTGTTATCAGTCTGCCTAAGATGAAAGGTACGGTGTATTCCTTGTTGGGTAAAGTCTCAGAACGTTCCGGATATTTTTTTGTTTATGATAGTAAGGTCGTGAACAATGATGTTGTGACAAAGACGAAGGAGAAAGACTGTACAATTCGGCAGGCTATCTATGAAATAACCGGTAACAGGAGATTGGTTTTAAAGGTGATTGGAGGACATATATTAATCCTGCCTCCTGTAGAAAAGAATAAGAATATAAAAAAAGAGAGCCAATTGCCCTTGCCAGCCTTTTCCACAATTACCGGTACTTTGTTGGATAAAGAAACCGGGGAGCCTGTGGTCAATGCATCAGTGACAATTCAAGGTACTTCAATAGGTAATATTACAAATAAAGACGGAGAGTTCAGACTTCATTTACCCGACTCTCTGAGAGATGGGGTTCTTTCTTTTTCTCATTTGGGTTATGTAGCGCAGAATGTTGAAGCGGCTATGCTTATGGGTCGTGACAATATACTGAGTCTGGAGCCTAAAATCGTTCCCTTGCAGGAGGTTCTGATCCGGTTGGTAGAACCCAAAAAGTTGTTGAGGGAAATGCTAAAGCGGCGAGAGGAAAATTATTCATTGGTCCCAGTTCATCTGACGACATTTTACCGGGAGGGAGTTCAGTTAAAGAACAAGTTTCAGAATCTGACGGAAGCTGTATTCAAAGTTTATAAATCTCCTCTGGATGAATCCGGGGTGTTGGATCAGGTGAAGTTACTGAAGATGAGCCGGATGGATAACCGTGAAAGTACAGATAGCCTGATTGCTAAGATTAGGGCGGGTATTCAGGCTTGCCTGCAACTGGATATCATGAAAGATCTACCGGATTTTCTATCTGTTGATGCAGAAGATAATCCGTATACATATACTTCCGGTGGCATCACCTCTATAGATGACCGTTGTGTAAATGTGGTTTCTTTTGAGCAGAAGCAAGGGGTTAAAGAACCGCTTTATTGCGGGGAGTTATATATTGATTCGGAAAATGGGGCTTTATTACAGGCACGAATTGAAATGCAACCCCGGTATATAAAAAAAGCTACAAGGATTTTTGTTGTCCGGCAAGCTCCCAGTGTAAATCTGACAGCACAAAAGGTGGTATATACTATTTCATATAAACCGTGGAGAGGTACTTACTATATTCACCATATCCGTGGCGATTTGTTTTTTAGGATGAAGAAAAAACGGGCACTGTTCAGTAATCCCACTTTGCATACATGGTTCGAAATGGTAACATGCAAGGTGGATAGGGATAATGTGGCCCGTTTTTCCCGTACTGAAAGGGTACCAATACATACAGTACTTGCAGATATTGATTTTAAATATGATGAAAGTTTCTGGGAAGAGTTTAATACGATCCCGTTAGAGGAAGAGTTGAGTAAGATAATAGAGAAGGTAACGTTAAAGATAGAAAAAACAGTTCATCAAGAGGAGTGAAGATAAGCAGGATATTTGTTATTTTGCAGTTTGAATGAAATATATTCAATGAATACGAAAAGATATGATTAAACAAGACTATCTGGTACGGATGATTCAGGAAATTATCTCTTTGATTGCAAATGCTATTCTGAATAAGAAGAAATTTCGTAAGCAAGAGTGGGTAGAGTATGATTGCCTGACCCGACAAATTTTAGGCTTTCCTGCCGAGCAGTTGATTGATATGGATATGCGGGAGTTGATCGAACGGTATAAAGGCGATCCTGACGAAATGGGTAAAATAGAACTTGCTGCTATGAGTATGCTGAAATTGTCAGAAGATATGTCTTCAGATCATGTCCTGCAAAAATCTAAACTCCGACAGGACGGTCTCTGGTTGCTCAAGTATGTCCAGGAAGAAGGGAATACATTCTCTATCCAACGGACAAGCCTGATAAAACTGCTGGAAATAAACGGGTGAATAAAAAAAACGGTATGCAGGAGTGGAGCAAATGTATGCATAAAACTTGCTGTATCTGCATCTGTTAATCTTGAAAAACTATATCTTTGTACCCCGGTTACAAAATAGTGTTTTAATATGGAATTACCTAAAGACCCGATGATGTTGTTTAGTGTCATCAATATGAAGCTTCGTGATAACTATTCTTCGTTGGATGAATTGTGTGATGATCTGCATGTAGAGAAAGAGGACATCATTAATCAGCTCAAAAATGCAGGCTTTGAATATAGTCCGGAACATAATAAGTTTTGGTAACCTGTTGTTATAATAGAGTTGTTTAATTGTAAATTGTTTCACCAATCATTTTATAATTATTTACTTAATAATCAGTGAAACAACTCTTTTATATTTACTTATCAATGTACAGTACGCAGTAGGATGTATTAAAATATCAGTTGTGATTTTAGTTCAGGAAACTGATTCTGATGCCAATACGGATATATCTTTGGCGTTTTACTTGCCTCATCCAACCGCTTTATTTGTTCTGTTGTCAGACTCCAGCCGATGGCTCCGAGATTCTGTTTCAGATGTTCTTCGGTTCGTGCACCAATTACAAGACTGCAAATAGTAGGACGTTGCAATAGCCAGTTTAGTGCTACCTGTGCCACTGTCTTTCCTAGCTCTCCCGCAATATCTTCCAGAACATCAATAATATTGTAAAGAAGATCGTATGACATGATTTCATCACCTACCGGAGCACCGCCACGGGCCACTCTTCCATCTTCCGGAATCGGATTATTACGACGATAACGTCCTCCCAAACGTCCTGCTGCTAACGGACTCCAGACAAATGTACCAACTTGCTGATCGACGCCAAGTGGCATCAGCTCCCATTCAAACTCACGGTTGAGCAAAGAGTAATACACCTGGTGGGCTACATAACGTGACCAACCGTATTTGTCGGAAACAGCCAGTGACTTCATTAACTGCCAGCCGGAGAAGTTGGAGCATCCGATGTAGCGTACCTTTCCGCTTTGAACAAGATTGTTCAGTGCGCTAAGGGTCTCTTCCAACGGAGTAGCGCCATCAAAGCCGTGCATATAATAGATGTCGATATAGTCTGTTCCCAAACGTCGCAGACTGGCTTCACAGGCATTGATAATGTGAAAGCGGGAAGCTCCCATTTCGTTCCGGTCTTCTCCCATTGGAAAAGTGGCTTTGGTGGAGATGAGAAGACGGTCTCGCTTTCCGGAAATAGCTTTGCCAAGTATCTCTTCCGACAAGCCACGGGAATAAATATCGGCTGTGTCAAAGAGATTTAGTCCGGCTTCCAGGCACATATCTACCATGCGGGTAGCTTCGGCAACACCTGTATTTCCCCAACCTTCAAACCCGTGAGTACCTCCAAAGGTTGCTGTTCCTAAGCTCAATGCCGGAACAAAAAGTCCTGAGCCGTTTAATTGTCTGTATTCCATAAATGTTTCTGATTTTTTGAATAATAGTAAATGTATATATATAACGATTACTATTATGATAAAGTTGCATTTTGGGCAATAAAACCTGAAAGAAATGAAGTAAAACGTCTCCGGATAATAATTATACAGATATTAGCTAAACACAGGATACAGATAAATAACCTTTCGTCCACAAACATCTCTTGTTGTTTCATTGTTATACCCGGCAAATATCTTATTGGGGTATGTTCGAACACTGGAAAAGCTTGAAAGGAGTGAGGGGATGGCATGTCTGGAAATTAAAGTTGATTGATGCCAGATTGTACTTTGTCAGCATCTTTGTGGGATTGCTGACAGGGCTTATTGCCGTGCCTTATCATTATCTGTTACAATTTTTTTTCGATATCCGGCGCACATTCTTTGACGCTCATCCCCGTTGGTATTGGCATATTATGTTGTTCCTGGCATTATGGGGAATACTTATCTTTGTTTCCTGGTTAGTTCGTAAGATGCCGCTCATCACCGGTGGTGGTATTCCGCAAACGAGAGGGGTTATCAATGGCCGCATCTCCTATAAGCATCCTTTTATAGAAATGGTATCTAAGTTTGTGGGAGGAGTTCTTGCATTGACTGCGGGGTTGTCTTTAGGGCGTGAAGGTCCCTCTGTACAGATTGGCTCTTACGTTGGTTGCCTTGTTTCCAAATGGACGCGGGTACTTGCCGGAGAGCGTAAACAACTTCTGGCTGCCGGAGCAGGTGCCGGCCTGGCAGCTGCATTTTCGGCCCCTCTCGCTTCCTCATTGTTAGTAATTGAATCAATCGAACGCTTTGATGCACCGAAAACTGCTATTACTACGTTACTCGCCGGTGTGGTAGCCGGGGGGGTGGCAAGCTGGATATTTCCCATCAGTCCTTATCGTCTTATAGATGCCATCGAACCATTGCTTCCCTTTTTATCTCAGGTAAAACTATTCCTGTTACTTGCAGTGGTTATCTCTCTCTTTGGAAAATTTTATTCTGAATTGACGTTGTATTTCAAACAAGTCTATTCGCAGGTGAAACATCCTGTGCATATGAAGATGCTCTACCTGTTAGTGATTGCTTATGCTATTTCACTGTTGCAAGTGAATCTGACGGGAGGAGGCGAACAATTCCTGTTAGAACAGGTCACTGATGGGAGTAAGCAGGTTATGTGGGTGTTGGCAATGATGATGGTTCATTTTGTATTTACGGCACTTTCCATCTCTTCCGGATTGCCGGGAGGAAATTTTATCCCTACGTTGGTGACTGGTGGGTTATTCGGGCAGATTGTAGCTCTGATATTGGTACAAAGAGGGTTTATAGCTCAGGAGAATGTGAGTTATATTATGCTGATCAGTATGTCTGCTTTTCTTGTTGCTGTTATCCGGACACCACTGACGGCTATTGTTCTGATAACAGAGATAACAGGACACTTTGAAGTTTTCTATCCTTCTGTGGTGGTGGGCGGACTGACGTATTATTTCACGGAGTTATTGCAAATAAAGCCTTTCAATGTCACTTTATACAACGATATGATAAATACCCCCGATTTTCAGCAGCAGAAGCGTTATACACTCTCGGTAGAGATCATGACCGGTTCTTATCTGGATGGTAAAGAGGTGAATGAGTTAAGATTACCCGAACATTGTATCATTATCAATGTACACCGTGACCGGAAAGACCTGACACCGGCCGGTACCCGGCTTATTCCGGGAGATCAGGTACAAATAGAGATGGATGCACAAGACATCGAAAAGTTATACGAACCATTGGTAAGCATGGCAAATATCTATTAATAACGGATCGTATAGAGCATTTGTATGCTGATTTATGGGATATACCAGCACTTTTGACTGATAATTCTTTGAATTTCATTTCTTTTATCTATATTTGTAGCCATACTGAAATACAACTATAGAAATGAAAAAACACGATTTTCTTTTTTTTCTTTGCGTGCTTGTCTGCTTCCTCCCTTTTTTCTTGAGTGATGTGGTGTATGATGCCTATAAGCAGTTTAACGCTTCTCATGGTATGGTAATGAGTTTTATCAAGTTTGCCATTCTTTCCACTTTGGGCGAGGTGATTGGGCTTCGTATCAGTACCGGTTCTTATCATCGCCGTGGTTTTGGTATTTTGCCCCGTGCGTTTGTCTGGGGATTACTCGGATTGGGGATCAACATGGCTTTTGTTGTTTTCTCTAACGGAGTTCCTGCCTTTGCTTCTTATTTAGGAGTGGCGGATGCCGGTAGTATAATGTCCGGCCCTCTTTCTATTGATAAGGTATTGTTGGCGTTGGCTATTTCTGTAACGATGAATACCATTTTCGGACCAGTATTTATGACCCTGCATAAGGTTACTGATACTCACATTCTTGCTACCGGAGGTACGATGAAGGGCTTCTTTACCCCTATTCCTATGGGGCAGATTTTGCAGAATCTTAATTGGAAAGTACAATGGGGCTTTGTTTTTAAGAAGACTATTCCGTTTTTCTGGTTTCCTGCCCATACCATAACTTTCCTTTTGCCGGGTGATGCACGTGTATTGTTTGCGGCTTTATTGGGAGTGGTACTTGGTATATTTCTGGCAATAGCAGCGCGCAAGTAACAGATCGTTTACTTTTATACCGGAGATCGCTTTTGTTTACAAATCGGTTTCCGCCAGCTTCTTTTTGTCAAGAGTCGATTTATTGATTCTTAACTAAAAAGGGCACTTTTCGTTGTAAAGTATCTGTTGCATTGCAACACAGTAGTATTTGCATCGCAACATAGTATGAAATGAATCATAACATACCAGGTAATAAACCGTTTCATACCGAGGAAATTCATGTAAGTACCGAGGAAAACTTACTTAACAACCTTGCTCAGGAGTGCTTTGAACGAGGAGGACGAAAAAAAAGAGGAAAGTTATAACTTCCCTCTTTTACCTCAGTTTAATCTGAATATACTTTATCATTACTCTTACAAAGATACTACTTTACTTTGTCAAAGTCAAGCTTTTCCCTTTTATTTTAAGAAAACGATTGGTTTACTTGTTTTCCGATTGTTCCCGCAGCCAGGCTATTTCTTCGGGCCACAACGTTTCGTCTATTGTTTCGAGTATCAACGGCATATTGTCAAAGCGTGGATCGTGCATTAGTTTTTCAAAGAAAGCGAAACCGATCAGCCCTTTTCCGATACTGTCGTGGCGGTCTACATGGCTACCCAACTCTTTCTTTGAATCGTTGAGGTGCATTCCACGGAGATAGCGGAATCCTACTACTTCTTCAAATTCGTTAAACACGGCATCATAGTCTCCAAGGAAATCGTACCCCGCCGTGAACGTGTGGCAGGTATCCAGACAGACGCCAACCCGGCTTTTGTCCTCTACACGATCGATGATATATTTCAGATGCCAGAACTCATTTCCTAAGTTGCTGCCTTGTCCCGCAGTATTTTCAATAACTGCCGTTACTCCTTTCGTCTTTTCCAGCGTGATATTGATGCTTTCTGCAATGAGGTCAAGGCTGTCTTCTACTGAAATTTTATTCAAATGACTGCCCGGATGAAAGTTTAGCAGTTTCAGTCCCAACTGTTCGCAACGTTGCATTTCGTCTAAAAAGGCGGCACGGCTTTTCTCCAGTGCATCCGGTTCGGGATGTCCCAGGTTGATAAGATAACTATCATGGGGAAGAATATACTCCGGTTTGAAGTTATACTTTTCGCAGTTCTCTTTAAAAAGGCAAATGCTTTCTTCGGTCAGAGGTTTACTTATCCATTGGCGTTGATTCTTAGTGAAAAGTGCAAAGGCATTAGCGCCTATTTCATGTGCATTGACAGGGGCATTTTCCACACCTCCCGAGGCACTGACATGTGCTCCGATATATTTCATACTGTTTCTTTTTAGTTTATTACATTTACATGCAAAGATAACAATTATTATATCTGATGAAACGCAGATTAACTCAAATTTCTGCAGATTAAAAAGACCGTTATTTTAGTCTTATACTTGTTCTTCTTTGCGGAAATTTGCGTTAATCTGCGTTTTAGCCTCATTATCGCTTGTCGCACCTCCTCGTGCGGGAAGCACCGGGAAGTACTATATTTCGAAATCGGGCAGATAGTCTACCAGTTTCTTTTCGATTTTTTTTCCATCTGTTTGTTCATTAATGAATGTGGCACCTTCGTTTTTGGCAGCGTCATAAATCAGAGATGCTTTCTCTGTCTTGTTACTTATGCTGATGGCGGCTTTACCTGTCGGGGTAAGGTTACATTGGATAACCCAGTCACCTACCTGCCAAGTGTCGCCTTTACGGGTCACTTTCATATCTGCCCGGTCTTTGCCATGTGTATCGATGATAGTCAGAAAACGAGCAGTGGCAGCTTGTGATGTTGTAGCCGAGAAGTGCCAGTGATTGGGATACTTTACGGTCTTTCCACTTTTGTCCGTCACATTTTTCCAGTTGGTAGGTGGGCAGAAGAATGTATCTGTCAAGGCTTCTTGCACAGGAGCAGAACTGAACAGATGGGCAACTGATACACCGTCAACCGCATTGTGCCCTGTAATGGTAATAGCATCAGGTGACTGACGTTTTACGTCCATTGGGAATGAGGTGGTATGCAACAGATAGCTCCAAGTTACAGGTTCTTTTCCTTCCAGCTCATCATAAATGACATAAACCCCTGTCTTACCCAGTTGGATAACGTGGCGGCGGAACATATTCAATTTATTCTCATCCCAACCATTCTCCGGAGTAAACTTTGTTCCACTGAGGCGCGCACGCTCGAGCCAGAGAGGAGAGGTCACTTTGCCATAAGCATTTGAAGCGTCGCCTACAAAATAAGAGAGTTTTTCTCCTTCATACCAACGCGGTATCCAGCCATAACCCTCTGTTCCTATTTTCTGTCCCATACCGTTCACGAGGATAGAGTTGTGGGCACGGGTGTTACGATAAGAATACATGCAATGGTCGTCAGTGAAACCTGTACGGTGACCGCTACTATAGAAAATCTCTTTACCACCGTAGAACGTATTGAATGCATTCTGATTGGCAAGTGCATGTGAGGTACTTCCGTAAGAACTACTGCGGAAGGAGAGCATGGCATTCTTCTCCGGTTCTCCCAGAGAGGTATTCATATTCCCTAATCCCGTTTCATTGAAAACGTGTGTCTGTGGCATATCATCGAGGGTACGTTTACCAATGGGGAAAACATCTTCAGCCGGGAAAGGCTTTTTAGTGATACAACGATACCAGGTAAGGTCGGCAGGTTTTGCTTCGAAAGAAGTTTGGAAGATGTCCGGTTGGCGTTCCTTGATAAATCGTACGTAAGCAGCCGCCCACGGATTATTGCATTGACGTGCCAATGCATCGGCGTAACCTACACGTGCTCCGCTGGGAGTCTTTTGATTTTCGTGAGAATTTCCCTGTCCGGCAGCTTTAGAGAAAGGAGGTTGCTGATAGATAACGTACAATGCATTCTTATTGTACCATGGATCAGCAAAGAAATCGAATTCGGTGACGCGTGAGAAGAAAGCGGGTACTTCAATCAGTGTACGGATGTTCACGTGAAAATAGGAATCTCCGTTATGCCATCCTCCGTCTGCATTAAGTCCCGGCAGGCGTGATACCCATTCGTTATAGCAATAATCTACCCAGGTAGAGGCTTCGGGGAGTTCGCCGTAAGTAGCAAATGCAGCCATTGTAAGGATACGGAAAGTCATTTGCCAAACGTGATTATCGGCAATACGGTTCTCAAGATGGTTGACGTATTCTTCGAAAAATTTACTTCCATTTTCCCGGATACTACCCAGTAAAAGAGTTTTCTCAGTAGGGGTGAGCAGGTGGTAGAAGGCGTCGTAAGCCGAAGTGCTCATGGAGAGAATTGTACCGAGGTTAAAGTCACCGGCAAAATACTTACTGTCTTTCCAGGAGAGGATTTCGGTAAGACGCTTCATTGCTTCACGATAATATACCTCGTTTTTAGTCAGTAGATAAGCACGTATCATGCCTTCTATATTTTTCTCTTCACGATCTACAATCTTTCGGCTTTCGCGGATAAGGGCGGATTTGTACTGTACGATGTTTGTTAGTTTCACCACTGCGCTGGTATCAATTTCTTCTGCCAGGTGTTTCAGGGGGTGCATGATACATTTATCGGCTTTGGTGATGTAAGACTGCGCTTCCGGATTATTCTGATTTCGGACGATGATGTCGTTCCATTCTTTAAAGTCGAGAAGAATACGAGGGTGTTCTGCAGGAAGTTTAGTGAGTAACTCTTGCAATGAAGGTGGATTGAAAGTACGCGTATTCTCATCTATATAGAAATGATAAACAGGTGACCACTCTTCTTTACCGTTCTTGTCTACATAAGCATGTTGCCAGTAATAAGTACCTTTCTCAAAGAGTTGGAACGGATTGAAGAAAGCCCAGTTACGTTCAGCGGTAATGACTCCTTGCCGAAAGTCTTTGTCGCGGGCGATGCGTATGCGATAAGTTACGTGTGGTTTATGCTCTTCACCTTCCACGCCATCGAGTACAGCGCCGAGGTGAGGGAATTTATCCGGCCACATGAAGCGTGGCGGGTTCATTGCAATGTGTTGTCCGTCGAGTGGGGAAGGAGTTTCGCGTACCTCATGCATAAGTGTAGGTTGCGTCAGATGCATGATGCTGTTCTGCGCTCCTACTGAAGTAGAAGACAGGAGGGCGGCGAAGAGGAAATAGTAAGTGATTCGTTTCATGATTTAAAGACTAATTAATAATAATATGCCAATTAAATAATGTGCCAATGTGCTAATGTGCCAATATGCCAATATGCCAATTACCATGCGGTGAGTAAACGTCGCGCAGCCAATTGGCACATTGGCATATTGGCACATTATCACATTATTTAAAAAGTTCTTTTAATTTCACCGTTTTATTGTTGATAAGCGGGTGTGCCCAAAAGCCTATAAAGGTTATGTATCCTACGAATATCAAAATGCTCAGCATACCTATGCGTAGTGAAGTGGCATCTGCCAGTGTACTGACAATCATTGGACCACCTGCACCACCTGCAATCGCCGAACAAAGAATCCCGGCAAATGAACCGTGGTGTTTTCGTGCTGAATTCAGAGCCAGAGAGAAGACGATACTAAACATCATCGAGATACTGAATCCAATAGCCGGGAAAGCAATCAGCGACATTTCACGTGTACCAAATAAAGCGGTCAGTAACAATATCATAGTGAGGAATCCTGAAATTTGCAACAACCGCTTACTGTCCATCAGTTTCAGCAGGAACATGCCGACGATGCAACCTGCCGTCATCAGTCCCCAGAAATAACTGACAGCCTGTGCACCTTCTGTCTGTGGATTGACACCATGATATTGCTCAAGGAAGGTACTCATGAATATGGAAGTTCCCTGTTCTGTGCTTACATAGCAGAAGATACCCAAAAAGAACAACCAGACATACTTCTGTTTGAATAACTCCAGATAGGAACTGGTGGTACCGCTTTTTTCCTCTTCCTGCAGAGTGATTTTCGGGAAGCGTGAGATGCCGACTGCAATCAGCATAATCAGTAATAGTGCGGAAAAGACCCAGTAGAGAGATACCCAGGGCATTTCTCTCGGAGTAACATCTGCCAACAGATCGAGTAGGAAATTATGTCCGGCGACGTAGGTGTCAGCATTCAGTTCCCGTATCAGATAGGTATAAACCAATGGACTGAGGAATGAAGCGATACCAAACATAAATTGTGCCAGTTCGGCAACAAAAGCATAGTTTTCTTCACCTCCTACAGTACGTTGCAATGGATTCAGTACTGTTTGTAACATCGCCATACCTAACCCGATGATAAAGGATGAGGCTAATAACATGGGATAGGTATGAAGACAAGCGAAAAGAATGGTACCAATAAACGGCATTAAAAAACCACAGAAAAGTACCGGTTTCTCTCCGTAACGGTCAATCAGCAATCCGGCAGGGATAGACATGATGGCATATGCCAGGAAAAAAGAAGTTGGAATAAATCCTGCCATTGCCAGGTCGCTCAGGTTGAAGTTGTGGATGATATCCGGTATCAGCGGCCCCAGAATATTGGTAATAAAAGATATAGTGAACCAAAACGCCATAATGAGCGCCAGCATTCCAAAGTTTCTTTTCATAATAATAGTGTTTCAGAATTCTTTTGTACTATCGTCGATTAAATATTAACCCCGCTGCTCCTATACTCCCGGCTTTATTACCCAGACGAGCTGCAATGATTTCAGTGTTGACTGCACAATCGGGGATGGCATAACAATGCGCTTGCCGGCTGACCTTCTCTATGTAGAAGTCTCCCGCTTCGGACAGTCCGCCCCCAATAACAATGCGTTGCGGGCTAAAGATATTAATAAATCCGGCAATACCATGTCCCAAATAGTCACAATGTTCTTCTAAACATTCTGTAGCAAGTTTATTTCCCTCTTTGTAGAGGTGGACAATAAGCTCACCATTGATCTCCTTTCCAGGATATTGTATGCCTGCTTCTGCGCTACGTTGTGTAAAACGACGTACCAGAGCCGATGTGGAAGCGTAATGTTCCAGACAGCCTACTGAACCACAAGCACAAGCCTCTCCATTGGCGATGAGGGGTACATGTCCTAGTTCCGTCCCTCGGTTGGCAAAACCGTTGAATAGTTTGCCGTCAATCACAACAGCTCCTCCGATTCCTGTACCGACAGTCAGAAACACAACATGTGTTGCTCCTTGTCCTGCTCCATACATTGTTTCTCCCAATCCCATCAGATTGGCGTCATTGCCAAGTAAAGTAGGGAGTCCGGTAGCTTTTTCAATTGTATCCGCTAAGGGAAGCTTTTCCCATCCCTTGATGTTTTCGGCTCCTCCGAGAACTATGCGGTTGGTTTCGTCTACAATTCCTGGTGTACCAATACCAATACCTTCGATATTGTATCCTTGTTCAGTGGCGAAAACTTTTACTTCATTGATTGCTTTTATCAATTGTTCTATTACGGCTTCTGCCGAGACATCAGCTAAAGAGGGCAGTTTTCCTTGAAACAGGAATTCTCCTTTATTACTGATCAGGGCGTATTTGATGGAGGTACCACCCAAATCGATGCCGATAGCATATAGGTTGTTCATAAAATATCTTATTAAGTTGGATGTACTTTTCTTTTGCCTTGATGCAAAAGAAAAGATACCAAAAGAAAAGATCAAGGCTGCATTTCCTCCGCTACTGCACTACGGTGAAAAGCTAAAGGGGCTCGAACTCGCTTCGCTCAGACAATCGCCCCTTCTTACGCTTTTCACCTCCGTTCCGTTTGACGCTGCGGAAATGAGGCCGGGGGGGACCATTCGGATGGTAGATAGCATACAATACTTCTTGTAACTAAAGATGTATACTATATTACATTAATTATATTGCAATATATTTACTTTTATATCACATATCTCTACCTCATCCTAAACCGTAGTTCCGCTGATGAACGGCCTCCGGCCTCATTTTTTCTCCGTCAAGCGAACGCCCGCAGTGAAGCGTCAAAAAGGGGCGATTGTTTGAGCGAAGCGAGTTCG
>NZ_CATJGZ010000071.1:0-1371 GCF_949740115.1 Bacteroides sp. 41_26 | reverse complement strand
ATATCATCTTTAAGGCTTCTTTTTATCAGACAAGATTTCTTATTTAAAGATCTCAACTTTTTATTACCTCTAATACATATGCTAAGTTCTATCAGAACTTAGCCTTTCCTTATTTATAAGTATGGTTAACTTTTTATTAATTGTTTTAAGAGGCAATGTTATCATTAAACAAAGGCCGAGAGAATTCCTTGAGAATTACTTCATAGCAAAGATAAGAATAGTTTTAATATCAAGAACATTAATTTGCATTTATTTCGATTTATATTTATTAATTCACAATAACACAGGGCGGCGTATTACATTTTAATGAAACATAAATAGAAACAATGAACTTTGTGCGGTATTTACCCTATGGTTCTTCTATATTTAAAGAGTGGAATTCTATTAATCCAGTCATTGGGGTTTCTTCAATAATATCAAGTTCTACTCCAAAACCACGAGCGACTTCTCTTAATATTTCGGAGTAGCTGTATGCTACTGAACCAACAAAACGAATAGGGTAACTTTTATAATCATACTGACACACACTACGGATAAAAAAGTTTTTCAAATTATTGGTTAACAAGCTATAAACATAGTCATTGTCTAGATAATCTGCTAAGAAATAAGATATAGTAGCGAGGAATCGATTCGGAAATGGTAAATTGTAGACAGATTCCATAGCGTCATTTGCAGTTATACGAAACTTATCATAAAAGTCTGTTGCAATATATTTAGGAGCTAATCCTTTAAGAACGTCAGCCAGAAAAAGTTTTCCTAACACGGCACCGCTTCCCTCGTCACCTAATATGTAACCTGCGGCTTTCACATTTTTAACAACGATTTTACCATCGTAGAAACATGAATTGGAACCAGTTCCTAAGATGCAGGCAATACCAGCTTCGCATTTAAACAAACCGCGTGCAGCTGCCAACAAATCGCTTTCAACTTGAATAGGAGTCTTGAATTGTGCTACCAGAGAGGCACCCAATATGTTTTTCTTCTCATAAGATGTACATCCGGCGCCATAATAA
The DNA here is from genome assembly GCF_949740115.1 of Bacteroides sp. 41_26. Classification (NCBI taxonomy): domain Bacteria; kingdom Pseudomonadati; phylum Bacteroidota; class Bacteroidia; order Bacteroidales; family Bacteroidaceae; genus Bacteroides; species Bacteroides sp. 41_26. Next base: position 358 of record NZ_CATJGZ010000071.1, on the reverse strand, counting down.
TATACCTGATCCAACTTCTTTTTAAAGAAGGACTCTGGCAAACCGAGTCTTACACTTCTGCTTATTTCTCTTCTGGTCTGGAAAAAAGGATTCAGTCCTTCCGTAAAAGCTCTCTGTACGAGATGATTATCTTCAACAAGAGCCCACTCAGTTCTTGTAGAACCACTTTCTGCGATAAGTTTCATTCCGTATTCTTTTTTGATTTGGTTACAAATATATAACCTTTTTTGCTATATCTTTCATTCTTCAACAAGATTTTCTTTAGCGCCAAACTAAATCCGCGAGAATCACGAAAGTACATTTATGCTCATGCAATGAAATACTGCAAAGCATATATCATATAGTTCTGATAGAACTT